>JAHBWF010000149.1 GCA_019637105.1 Labilithrix sp. | reverse complement strand
CGCCCGCCGCTGCGACCGGTGGAGCCGGCTCCGTCCGCCGCGGAGAGCGCGAGCCCGAGCGACTCCCCGAGCCCACCCGCGAGCTCCGCCGGCGACGCGGGCCGCTTCTTCAAGGTGCGCGAATGATCCCCCGGACCGCCGCGCCCGCCCGCCTCGCGCGGGCCGCGGCGCCCCACGGGACGCCCAGGTCGCTCCGGATCGCGACGTCGCTCTTCGCCGCCGCGACGAGCCTGACGGCCGCGACGACCGCCCACGCCGACGACCCGGCGTTCCGCCGCGCCCGCGCGCAGGAGCTGTTCGAGAGCGCGCTCGCGGACGTGGAGGCAGGACGCTTCGAAGCCGCGTGCCCGAAGTTCGCGGCGAGCAACGAGGCCGATCCGAAGACCAGCACGCTGCTGAACCTGGGGAGCTGCTACGAGAGCCTCGGCCGCGTCGCGAGCGCGTGGGCCGCCTTCCGCGAGGCCGAGGGCGTCGCGCGGAAGATCGGCCGCGAGGACCTCGAGAGCGCCGCGCGGACGAGCGCCGAGGCCCTCGCGCCGAAGCTCGTCCGCCTCACGATCGTGGTCCCGGCGGCGGCGCAGGCCCCGGGCCTCGTGGTCTCGCGCGACGGCGGCGTCCTCGCCTCGGCGGAGTGGGGCGTCGGCATCCCGGTCGATCCCGGCGAGTACGCCCTGAGCGCGGCCGCGCCCGGGCGCGTGCCGTGGCGAACGACCGTCACCGTCGACGGCGACGACCGCTCGGTGGAGGTGCCGGTCCTCGCGCTCGCCCCCGCCCCGCCTCCGCCCCCGCCGCCCCCGTCGTGGTGGACGCCGATGCGGACCACCGGCGTCGCGGTCGCCGGGGCCGGGGTCGCGTCGATGGTGACGGGCGCGGTGCTCGGGTTCGTCGCGAAGTCGAGCTACGACGACGCGAGCGCGGCCTGCCGCGGCGACGAGTGCTCGGCGGCCAACGTGCGCGCCGCCGACGACGCCCGAGCGCTCGCGAACGGGGCCACCGCCGTCATCGTCGCGGGCGCCGCGGTGACCGCCGTCGGCGGGGCGCTGCTCGTGCTCGCGCCGCGCCCGTCGCCGCGGAAGGAGCGCGCCTCGGGCGCGCGCGCGATCCTCCGCGTCGGGCCCACCTCGATCGGAGCCGTCGGGCATTGGTGATGCGCGCGCGTCTCCTCGCGGCCGCGGCCGTCCTCTCGTTCGCGTGCGGCGCTTGCGTCCTCGTCTTCGGGATGGATCCGCTGACCGAACGCGCGGCCGACGGCGGGCCCGACGAGGCGCCGCTCCCCGACGCCGCGGACGAGTCGCGCGAGGAGGCCGGAGCCTGCGTCGTCGACCGCATCGCGTTGCCCGATCGCCCGACCACCTCGCCGAAGACCGAGGACGGCTCGCTCTCGTTCTTCCTCTTCTCGTCGCTCGACCTGGGGATCAACCCGGCCGACGGCCGCCCCGGCTTCGATCTCGACCGCCATGAGACCGTCGACCTCGCCGACAACGGCTGCGCCCTCTTCGCGGGCGGCGATCCGAACGAGACGCTGCGCCGCGCCGGCGACACCGACGGCGGCGTCGACAACACGACGTACGAGATGCTCCAGCTCCTGCGGTATTTCGTCCGGGCCTTCGATCCCGAGAGGATCAACGCTCGGCTCGACTGGGGCTACTACGGCGTCGTGCTCGGCGTCGCCCGCTGGAACGGCACGCCCAACGACGACGACGTGCTCGTGCAGGTGATCCCGACCAATGGCTACTGGGAGGCGCCGAGCGACGGCGGGGCGCTCTTCTGGAACCGCGAGGCGCGGCCGCTCGACTTCGACGCCGGCGACAAGCTGATGCCCGACATGCGCTTCCTCTCCGGCACCGCCGGCTCGACGCTGACCTCGGCGGCGGGGTGGATCAACGACGGCAAGCTCGTCGCGCGCTTCAATCGGCTGACGGTACCGGTCCGCTCCTCGGTGGACGATCTGCGCCCCTTCGACCTTAAGATGGCCGACGCATGGCTGGCGGCGACGATCGTCGACGGGGTCGACGGCGGCGTCGCGACGCTCCGCGACGGGACCGTCGCCGGTCGGATCCACGCGTCTTCGTTCCTCTCGCAGGCGAGCCTCGTCTACGACGACCAGAGCGGCGCCTTCCTCTGCGCGCGGGTCACCGGAGAGACGTCGGAGTACCTCTGCAACGCCCGCGACATCCGCTCGTCGCACTGCGACGACGATCGGAACCTGCCGTGCGACGCCCTGTCGTTCGGCGCGCGCTTCGAGGCTACGGCGATCCCCAAGGACGCCATCGGGCCCCACCGCGCTCGCCTCGACTCCGACTACGTGGAGAAGGGCCAGACCCCGCCCTCGCAGCGCTGCCCGGACCTCGACGCCGCGCTCGAGTGCCCCTGAGCCGGGCGCCCGCGGGCTTCGGGATCACCTCGACGCGTCGGCCGGCGACCACTCGGCCGCGACGAGCGCCTGGCGCAGGCGCTCCCGCGCCGGCGCGCCCGCCGCCTCGAGCGCGCCGATCCGCTGATCGAGCGTCGCCCGCGGACCGAACACGTAGACGTCGCTCGTGACGAACAGCCCCGAGCTCTCGACGACCGTGTCGACGAGGACGACGCCGTCCTCGGTGTCGAGCACGTCGACGTGATCGCGCGGCTCGGCCGTCACGCTCGCGGCGCGGACGAGGGCGACCGGCGCGCGCTCGCCCGCGGCGAGCCGGACCACGCGGCGGATCCGGTCCTTGCCCACGCGAAACGCCGGGCGGCGCTCCTTCTCGAACACCATCGTGACGAGCCCACGGTCGAGGCCGCGCGTCTTGGCGATCGGCTCGTCGAGCGCGACGCCCGCGTAGACCTCGGCCTCGTAGTCCGCGCGCGGCGCGCGGACGCTCTCGACGACCGACAGCGCGCCGGCGCCCGACGCGGCGACGGCGACGAGCGGGGCCGCCTTCGTCTTCGGCGTCACGGGGGAGCCGGCGCCGTCCCGCCGGCTCGCCTTCGATCCGAGCGCCGCCTTGGACGCCGCCGGCGCCTTCGGGCCCACCGCCGCCTTCGGCGTCGGAGCGGGCCTCGACGCGGGCGCCGGCTTCGACGCGACCGCGCTCTCCTCGAGCGCGCTCTTCGCCGCCGCCGCGGGGGCCTTCGCGCCTATCCCGAGCAGGCCCCGTGCCCCGCCGGCCTCGGCCGTGGTCGCGAAGAGCAGGAGCCCGAGCCAACCCAGCGCTGGTTTGATGCTCATGGACACACGATGCATCCAGCCGCGCCGCTGGCCAAGAAAACGCCCGATCCGCGACCCGCGCGGCGGGGAGGCTCAGCGGCCGATCGGGATGGAGACCATCACCTTCGCGCCCTGGCCGCGCTCGCTCTCGATCTCGACGTCCCCGCCGTGCTGGTCGACGATCTTCCGGACGATCGACAGGCCGAGCCCGGTCCCGGCCTCCTTCGTCGTGAAGAACGGGTCGAACACGTTCGGGATCAGCTCCGAGGCGATCCCCGGCCCCGTGTCTTCGATCGTCATCAGCACGCGCTCGTGGTCCGGGCGCACGCGCACGGTGAGCGTGCCGCCTCGCTTCATCGCCTCGAGCGCGTTGACGACGAGGTTGATCGTCACCTGCTTCAACTTCTCGCGGTCGCCGATGGCGACGCAACCGTCCTCCGGCAGATCGCGCACGATCGTGACGCCGCGGCCCTTCGCGCTCTCCTCCTCGAGGTCGAGGACCTCGTCGGCGAGGCGCGGCAGGTGCACGGGCTCACGCGCGATGCCGCGCGGCCGCGCGAGCTCGAGGAACTCGGTGAGGAGCCGGTTCAGCCGGCCGATCTCGTCACCGACGATGCGCGTGCGGTCCTTGAGCGCGCCGCGCGTCGTCTCGTCGGCCTCGATCCGATCGAGGTTCCTCGTCAGCAGGTGGAGCTGCAGCACCGCGGCGTTCAGCGGGTTCCTGATCTCGTGCGCGAGGTTCATCGCGAGCTCGCCCATCGCCGAGAGCGCCTCGGCGTCGGCGGCGCGCTTCTCCAGCGCGCGTCGCTCGGTGACGTCGATGCCGATGCCGTACACGAGATCGCCCGACTCGCGCGACGGCGAGAGGTGCCACCGGATCCGCCGGGCTCGGGGCGACGGCTGCGCCGCGTTGGCGTCGCCTCCCTCCCCCGCCGCGGCGCCGCCCCGCGCCCCCCGCGCCTCGGCGAAGCCCGTCTCCACCTCGGTGGTCCGGCGTTGCGCGCGCGTGGTCGCGAGCGCGGCCCGCAGCGCGGCGTGGTCCTCGGGCGGGATCCACGCCTCGAAGATCGACCGCCCGAGCGCCTGATCGCTCGTCGTCCCGGCGAGGCTCGCGGCCTTGCGGTTCATCAGCGCGACCTCGTCGCTCCCGCTCAGCGCGACCACGAGCACGTCCGTGACCTCGACGAGATCGCGGTAGCGCCGCTCGAGCTCGTCGCGCTCGTGCTTCAGCTCGACCTTCGTGAGCGCCTGCTCGACGATCGAGATGAGCTCCTCCGGCCGGAACGACTTCAGCACGAACGCGAACGCGCCCGAGCGGAGCGCGCCGATGGCGGCGTCGACGCTGGCGAAGCCCGTCAGCAGCAGCACCTCGGAGAACGGCGAGACGGCGCGGAGCGGCGTGATGAGGTCGATGCCGCTCGCGTCCGGGAGCTTCACGTCCACGATCGCGACGTCGAACCCCTTCTTCGCCTTCACCAGGGCGGCGGCGCCGCTCTCCGCGGTCTCGATCGCGATCCCCGGGATCCCGGAGGCGATCACGGCGCGCAGCGTATCGCCGAGCTCGGTGTTGTCGTCGACGATGAGCACCCGCCGTCGAGACGTCGCGCTGCGGGCGGGGGGGATCGGGGGCGAGGAGATGGGCATGGGTTCCGAGCGGGTCGATAGGGTCGGCGGCGAGCGACGGACCGGAAATTCGGACGTGGCGTCCCCGCGTCGCCGGGTCCGCGCCGCGGCGTCACCCGCCGAGCAGCCGCTTCAAGGTCTCGTTGACGAGCTGCGGGTTGGCGCTCCCCTTCGTGGCCTTCATCACCTGCCCGACGAAGAACCCGAACACGCCCGTCTTGCCCGCGCGATACTGCTCGGCTTGCTTCGCGTTGTCGGCGACGACCTTGGCGCACGCCGCCTCGATGGCGGCGGGGTCCGAGACCTGCGACATCCCGAGGTCGGCCGCGAGCGCGGCCGGCGACGCCGTCGTGCCCTTCGCCTTCGCGTAGAGCTCCTTCGCCTGTTTGCCGCTGATCTTCCCCTGGGAGACGAGCTTGAGGATCTCGACCACCTGACCGGGCGTGACCGGGAAGATCGCCTCGACGCCGCGCGTGGTGACGTCGCGCAGGACCTCGCTCTGGATGAAGTTCGCGACGGCCACGCCGTCGAGGCTCAGCGTCGCGGCCTCCTCGAAGAACGCCGCGACGCGCGGGTGCTGCGTGAGCACCTGCGCGGCGTACGGCGAGAGCCCGAGCTCGGAGACGAAGCGCTCGCGCTTGACCCGCGGCGTCTCCGCGAGGGTCGCGCGCAGCGTCGCGACGAACGCCTCGTCGAGGCGGAGCGGCGGGAGGTCGGGCTCCGGGAAGTACCGGTAGTCCTGCGCGGTCTCCTTGCTGCGGAGCGAGAACGTGGAGCTCGTCTTCTCGTCCCAGCCGCGCGTCTCCTGGACGACGCGGCCGCCGGACTCGAGGACGTCCCGTTGCCGCGCGATCTCCCCGGCGAGGGCCTTCTCGACGAAGCGGAACGAGTTGATGTTCTTCAGCTCGACGCGCGTGCCCAGCGTGGACGAGCCGGCCGGACGGATCGACACGTTCGCGTCGCAACGGAACGAGCCCTCCTCGAGGTTGCCGTCGTTGACCCCGAGGAACACGAGCACGTCGCGCAGCGCGCGGAGGTAGCCGGCCGCCTCCGCGGGCG
Source organism: Labilithrix sp. (assembly GCA_019637105.1). Classification (GTDB taxonomy): domain Bacteria; phylum Myxococcota_A; class Polyangia; order Polyangiales; family Polyangiaceae; genus Labilithrix. The sequence goes on along the minus strand of JAHBWF010000149.1, from coordinate 12,141 downwards.
TGCGGAGATCGGGCTCGCCGACGATCTCGACGAGCGGCGTCCCGGCGCGGTTCAGGTCGACCACGGAGCCGCCGCCGAGGTCGTGGAGGTTCTTGCCCGCGTCCTCCTCCATGTGGATGCGCGTGAGGCGCGCGCGCTTGGTGACGGGCGGCGCGTCCTTGGCCTGACCGCCGCTCTCCTCGACCTCGAACTCGACGAAGCCGCCCTCGGAGAACGGCTCGTCGTACTGGCTGATTTGGTAGCCCTTCGGCAGGTCCGGGTAGAAGTAGTTCTTCCGCGCGAAGCGGCTCGACTCCTTGATGCTGCACCCGAGCGACAGCGCGGTCCTCACGGCCATGCGGACGGCCTCGCCGTTCAGCACCGGCAGCGCGCCCGGCAGCCCGAGGCACGTCGGGCACACGTGGGTGTTCGGCGGCGCGCCGAACGACGTCGCGCACCCGCAGAAGAGCTTGGTGCGCGTGAGGAGCTGCGCGTGCACCTCCAGCCCGATGACGGCCTCCCACGATCCGCTCATGACGCTGCGTAGCCTAGCAAGCGCGGGGGCTTTCTCCGGTTAGTTTTCCATCCGGGGGCCGAGGGATTACCCTGGCCGCTCCATCGTGTCCCAGCCTCCCTCCGACGCCTGGCTCCGCGGCTTGCCGCTCGCCGTCCTCACCGTCTCGCTCATCGCGGTCCCGGTGCTGGTCCTCGAGCCGCAGGGCATGCCGCGCATGCGCGCGCTCGAGAAGGAGCTCAAAGGCGTCGAGGCCGAGAACCAGGAGCTGCGTCGGGACGTCGCTCGGCTCCGCACGGAGGTGAAGGACCTCCGGGAGAACCCGGCGGCGGTCGAGCGGATCGCGCGCGAGCAGCTCGGCCTGGTCCGCAAGAGCGAAGTCGTCTTCCAGTTCGAGAAGAAGTAGCCCGGCCGGTGGGGCCTCGAAGCAGAGCGAGCCGTGCGGCGCAATTTTGATAACTTGAGCCGATGGCCGCCGACGAGCTGACGAAGGCGCTCCTCCTCGAAGAGGCCGCCGCGCCGCGCGCGATCGCCGAGGCGCTGTTCGCCTCGGTGAACGGCGGCGTGCCGCTGCTCCAGGCGCTCGTCGACGCAGGCGCGACCAGCCCGGACACGCTGTCGCGCTACCTGGCCCGCAGCGAGGCCCCCTTCCTCCGGCACGTGGCGCCGGTCCCCGAGCTCGTCGACCAGCTCCCGCGCGGTCTCTGCGCCCGCCTCCTCGCGATCCCGGTGCGGCGCGACGCGATCACCGGCACCGTCGACGTGGTGGTCGCCGACCCGTCCGATCCTCACCCGGCGAGCGAGATCGCGTTTCACCTGCGCGCGCCCGTGCGCGTCGTCCGCGCGCCCGTCCCCGCGATCGAGGAGGCGCTCCGGCGCCTGCGGATGGCGCCGCGCGGATCCGTCCCCTCGCCGGCCGAGCGGTTCCACGAGGCGGCGCGCGCCGCCGCGCGCTCCGAGGACGAGCTCTACGACTCGCGTCCGCGCGACGATCGGCCCGGCGCTCCGTACGAGCACGCGCCTCAGCGGCCCTACACGCTGCCGCCGGCGGCGCCGGAGCTGTCGCGCGCGATGCCGTCGGAGCGCGATCTCCCTCCACAGCGCGGGCTCCCTCCGCAGCGCGGGGCGCTCGTCCTCGAGGCGGACTCGGCGCCGCCGCCCGCGCCGCCGACGCGCGTGCGCACTCCGCCCTGGGGCACGCCCGTCCACGTGTTCGGCGCGGGCGACGCGCGCCCGGGCACCGAGCCGCCGAAGAGCGGCTACGGCTCGGAGATCCCGATCCCGCTGACGCGCAAGACGTTCCACCCCGGGCGGATGAGCGGCGGGACCCAGCGGCCGCCCGCGTTCGTCGATCCGGCCGCCGCGGGCCTCGGCGAGGGCTACGCCTTCGACACGACCGGGCTCCGCGACGTGGTCGAGCGTCCGTTCGCCGCGCGCGCGCGCGACGGCGGCCGCGCCGGGGTGTCGCTCCCCGCGGCGGGCCAGCCGGCCGGCTCGTTCATCCCCGGGCCGCCGCCGCTCCCGGGCGCGAGCGGCTTCGCGGCGTACGCCCCGCAGCTCCCGCTCCCCGAGATGGGCGGCATCCTCGCCGCGCTCCGCAACGCCGGCTCGCGCGACGAGGTCCTCGAGCTCGTCCTCACCGGCGCGCGCGCCGTGGCGCTCAAGGTCGCGCTCTTCGTCGTGAAGAAGGGCGGCTACCTCGGGTGGGTCGGCACCCCGGAGCTCGCCGACCGCAGCGCGCTCCAGTCCGTGCTCATCCCGCTCGACGCCAACAGCGTCTTCGACCGCGCCGTCCGCGAGGACCTCTACCTCGGGCCCATCCGCTACGACGAGGTCCACGCGCCGCTCCTGCGCGTCATGAAGAACCCGAGCCGCGACGTCGCCGCGGTCCCGATCCGCGTCAGCGGGAAGACCGCCGTCGTCATCCTCGCCGACGAGCTCGCCGACACCATGATCGGGACGCGCCGCCTCGAGGAGCTCGCGCGCGCCGCCGGCGAGGCCTTCGCGCGGATCGTCCGCACGCGCCGCTGACGCGCTCGCGGGCGCGACGGCGAACCGCGGGGCCGCGCTCGGCGCCGGACGCGCCGGCTACGCGTCGTCGGCCGCGCGCCCGTTCGAGCCGGGCCGCCCGCTCGGCGGCGCGGGCTGCGTCTCGCGCGACGGGCTCGGACGCGGCGCGTCCGCCTTCGTCGCGTCGCCCGCGTGCACCGCCAGCACCGGCACCGTCGCCGAGCGCACGACCTTCTCCGCGACGCTGCCGATCAGCGCGCGAGACAGGCCCTTCCGTCCGTGCGTCCCGATCGCGATGAGGCCGGCGCCGACCTCCTCGGCGGTCTCGTTGACCATGTGGTGCGCGTCGCCCTGCTTGATCATTCCGCGGATGGTGACGCCCGATCCCTCGCGCGCCTTGATCTGACGATCGAGGCCGACCTGGGCGCCCTCGAGGATGCGCGACGTCAGCTCCGCGGTCGCGATCATCGCGCCGTCCGGGAAGCCGACGATCGGGATCTCGAAGGCGTGCATCAGCACGATCTCGGCGCCGAACGCCTTCGCGTACGTGATCGCCGTGTCGAGCGCGGCCTCGGACGGCTCGCCGAAGTCGGTGGGGACGAGGATGATCTTCGGAATCGGCATGGGGGGCTCCCTGGGTTTCGACCGTTCTCGCGCGACGTCGCAGCAAGCGACACGCCAGCGCGACCGGCTGGCCCCGGGCCGGCCGAAATCGGCCCGCGCCGGCGCGCGGCGCCGCAAGGCCGCGAAAACGGTGACCACGGACCGTGGCACGGCCGCTGCTGAGGCAGAACGTCATGGTCACAGCCGCGCTCTCCTCCGACGATCGACGTCGGGTGCTCCGCTTCGCCGCCTCGTTCCTCTGGGCGGATCTCGAGGTCGCCGACGCCGAACGGCGCTTCCTCGCCGAGCTCGCCCGCGAGCTCGACGTCGACGACGGCCCCGAGGCGGTCGCCGGTCTGCTCGCGTCGCCTCCCGTCCCGGAGGACGTCGATCCGACGTGCGTACCGCCGGCGGTCGCGGACCTCGTCCGCCAGGCGGCGCTCCGCGCGATCGCCGCGGACGGCCGCGTCGATCGCGACGAGATGACGATGTTCGAGCTGCTCGACGACCTCTTGCCGAGGTCGCCGCTCGCGTGAGCGCGGCCCCGTCGCCTCCGGCGCTACCCGCGGCCGCCGGCGCGGAGCTCGACCTTCACCGGCTGGGCGCCCCAGATCTCCTTCGCGTACTCGCGGATCGTGCGGTCGCTCGAGAACGGCCCCACCTTGGCGATGTTGCGCGTCGCCATGGAGTGCCACGTCGTCTTGTCGAGGAACGCCTCGCTGACGCGGCGCTGACAGTCGACGTACGCGTCGAAGTCGGCGAAGAGGAGGTACGTGTCGTGATCGAGGAGCGAGTCGGTCAACGGCCGGAACAGCCCCTCGTCCTCGGCGCTGAAGAAGCCGCCGGCGACGAGGTCGATGACCTCCTTGAGCCGCTCGTTCTTCTCGTAGATCGCGCGCGGGCGGTAGCCCGTCCGCTGGATGTCGTGCACCTCCTCGGTGGTGAGGCCGAAGAGGAAGAAGTTGTCCGCGCCGACGGCGTCGCGGATCTCGATGTTCGCGCCGTCGAGCGTCCCGATCGTGAGCGCGCCGTTCATCGAGAGCTTCATGTTGCCGGTGCCCGACGCCTCCTTGCCGGCGGTCGAGATCTGCTCGGAGAGATCGGCCGCCGGGATGATCCGCTCCGCGAGCGACACGCGGTAGTTCGGCAAGAACGCCACCTTGAGGCGCCCGCCGAGGTCGACGTCGCCGTTCACGACGTCGGCGATCGCGTTGATCAGCTTGATGACGAGCTTGGCGACGCGGTAGCCGGGCGCCGCCTTCGCGCCGAAGAGGATCGTGCGCGGCGTCGCCAGCGCGTCCGGGTTTCGCTTCGCGTCGAGGTAGAGGCGGATGACGTGGAGCGCGTTCAAGAGCTGGCGCTTGTACTCGTGGAGGCGCTTGATCTGGACGTCGAAGAGCGAGTCCGGGTCGAAGCGCAGGCGGTAGTGCTGGAGGCAGTACTGCGCGAAGTCGGCCTTGTTCGCCCGCTTCGCCGCGGCGATCTTCTCGACGAAGGACGCGTCGGTGGCGAGCGGCGCGAGCTTGTCGAGCTCGTCGAGGTTCGTGAGCCAGCGCGGCCCGATCGCCTCGGTGATGACCGCCGAGAGGCGCGGGTTGCACTGGTGGAGCCAGCGACGCGGCGTGACGCCGTTCGTCTTGTTGGAGAACTTCGCCGGCGTCATCTCCGCGAAATCGCGGAGCACGTCGCGCTTGAGCAGATCGCTGTGGAGGGCCGCGACGCCGTTGACGGCGTGCGAGCCCGCGACGGCGAGGTGCGCCATGCAGACCCGCTTCTCGGCGCCCTCCTCGATGATCGACATCCGCCGGACGCGCGCGTCGTCGCCGGGGAAGCGCGCCATCACGGAGCGCACGAACCGGCGGTTGAGCTCGTAGATGATGCCGAGGTGCCGCGGGAGGAGGCGCTCGAACATCGCCACCGGCCACTTCTCGAGGGCCTCGGCGAGCAGCGTGTGGTTCGTGTAGCCCAGGGTGGCGACGGTGATCTCCCACGCCCGGTCCCAAGGGACGCGCTCGAGGTCGACGAGGACGCGCATCAGCTCGGCGACGGCGATCGCGGGGTGGGTGTCGTTGAGCTGGATCGCGTTCTTCTCCGCGAACGCGTCGAAGTCGGCGTGCGTCTTCTTGTAGCGCCGGACGATGTCGGCGATCGCGCACGCGACGAAGAAGTACTCCTGCTTGAGCCGGAGGTCGCGCCCCGCCTGGTTCTGGTCGTTCGGGTACAGGACCTTCGAGATGACCTCGCTCGCGTTCTTGTCCTCGACCGCGCGCACGTAGTCGCCGTCGTTGAACACCTTGAGGTCGAACTCGGTGTCGGCGCGCGCCTGCCAGAGGCGCAGCGTGTTGACGGTGTCGTTGCGGAAGCCGGCGATCGGCGTGTCGTACGGGACGCCGAGCACGTGCTGGGTCGGCGTCCACTTCGCGACGTGCTCACCCTTGTCGTCGATCCCCTCCTCGACGCGGCCGCCGAAGCCGACCTTGACCGAGTACTCCGGGCGCATGAACTCCCACGGGTTGCCGAACTTCAGCCACTCGTCGGGGTGCTCGACCTGCCAGCCGTTCTTGAGCTCCTGCTCGAAGATGCCGAACTCGTAGCGGATGCCGTAGCCGTAGCCGGCGTACCCGAGCGTCGCCATCGAGTCGAGGAAGCACGCCGCGAGCCGTCCGAGGCCGCCGTTGCCGAGCCCGGGCTCGGGCTCCGACTCGAGCAGGTCCGACAGCTCGATCCCCGCCTCGGCGAGGAGCGCCTTCGACGTGTCGTAGAGGTCGAGCGCGTGCAGGTTGTTCGAGAGCGCCCGCCCGAGGAGGAACTCCGCCGAGAGGTAGTAGATCCGCTTCGCGTCGACGCGCGAGTACGTCTCCTGCGTCTGCGCCCAGCGGTACGTCAGGCGGTCGCGGACCGTGAGCGCCAGCGCGAAGAAGCGGTCGAGCTCGGTCGAGTTCCCGGCGCTCTTGCCGAGCGAGAACGACAGGTGATCGAGGAACGCGCGCCGCAGCGAGGCGTCGTCCATTCCGGTGCGGTCGTCCTCGACGAGCGAGCGCTGCGAGGGGTCCACGGCGGGCGTGGTCGGCGGGGCGCCGGGCGTGTTCGACTGTGTGGTCATGGAGGGCCCAGCGTCCCGGATCCTCGCGCCGCTTTCAACCCCTGCCTTGCCTTCGGCCCCGAGAGCCGGAGCGTCGGGCTACGGCGCCGGCGCGGCCGTCGGGGACGACGACGGAAAGACGAGCACGAACGATCGCTCTCCCACGACGTAGAGCGTGGCGTCGACCCGCGGACGACCGCTCCTCTGCTCGGCCTCGAAGGAGGCGTACCAGGGGAGCTTCTCCCAGACCGGCGTCTTCTTGACGTACTCGGGGACGATGAGATCGAGCTCGACGTAGCGCCCGCCCGTGACCCGATCGAGCTCGGGCCCGAAGCTGTAGTCGCGCGTCGCCTCGGGCGGCGACAGATCGTTGTGGAGCGCGCCGCCGTAGGCGATCACCGACCTCGGCGACGCGCCGCCGTCCGCCTTGTTGCGCGCGTAGAGCTGCGTGACCTTCGCCTGGGTGAGGCGCTTGACGAGGCCGAGCATCGCGCCGACGGCGTCGGCGCCCGCGTCGGCGAGCATCGCGAAATCGTCGCAGGTCGGGCGGAGCAGCCACGGCGTCAACCCCGCGGCCTTCGCCTCGGTACCGAGCGTGACGTACTCGTTCTGGTTCGTGTCCGCCTGCACGTCGGTCACGGGCTTCTGCGCGCTCGCGACGGCCTTCACCTCCTTCACGCACTTCGGGTCGGGCGCCCAGAGCTCGACGACGACGTCCGAGGCGCGCGGCGCGACGATCGGCAGGAGCGTCTCGGTGAAGCGCTTGGTCGACGACGCGACGTGCTCGGTCCCGCGCTGCGCGTGCGCCTCGCCGACCCCGAGCACGAGCGGCTCGCTCGCGACGACCCACCGGAACGCGTCCTCCGGCGTCGCGAACCGGAAGCACGTCGGCCCGCCGGGGGCCTCGCACGACGTGGCGCCCGGCGGGGCGGCGGACGGCGCGGGGGTGGACGACGCGGCGCCCGACGGCTCGCCGGCGCGCGCCGACGGCGGGGACGGATCCTGGCTCGGCGGGGGCGTCCGCGAGCAACCGAACGCGAGCAGAGACGCGAGGATCGGCGACCGGAGCCGCGCGAGCAGGGTCGAGGGGCGCACCGCGCCAATTTATCGACAGGCCGCCTCATAATGAAGCCCGCGTGGCCCCACTCACGGTCCACGTCGATGGCGCTCGGTTTCTCTCCCTCCATGTTTTTCCGTGTCCTTTCGAAGCCCGCGGCGGTCGCCGCGGTCGCGCTCGCCGGCGCCTGCGAGACGCCCCCGCCGGACGGCTCCGGCTCGCGCGTGACGTTCTCGCTCGAAGCCGAGCTCGCGGCCGGCCAGGAGGCCCAGCTCTGCCGCTACGTCCGGATGCCCGATGGACCGCCCGATCGGCGGATCTTCGTCCGCGGCGGGAGCCACGACCTCGGCGACGGCACCCACCACTACCTCCTCTTCCGGACGCGCCTGACCGAGTGGAGCGACGGCATGGACCGCGTCGTCCCGTGCGACGAGCACGAGGCCGTGATGAGGAGCGCGGCCTCGTACGTCACCGGCGGGCAGACGCCGCGCGAGGACGCCGACTTCCCCGCCGCCGCCGCGCTGACCTTCCGACCGGGCGAGGTGCTCCTCCTGCAGGGCCACTTCGTCAACGCGTCGCCGCGCCCGCGCCCGGCGCGCGTCCTCGTCACGCTCCGGACCGCGGCGGCCTCGGACGTCGAGCACGAGGCCGGCGTGCTCCGCTACTATAACCCGTTCATCTTCGTCCCTCCGCGCGGCAAGGCGACCGCGAAGATGAGCTGCACGATCAAGAAGGACATCACGCTCCTCAGCGCCGCCGCGCACATGCACGCCCGCGGCGTCGCCTACCGCGCCTTCGTCGATCTCCCGGGGGCGCCGCCGAGCGCGACGCCCTTCTACACGACCGCGGACGGCCTCCACCCCACGTTCTACGGCGGCTTCATGGCGCTCCCGGCGGGGACGACCCTCCGCTACGAGTGCGACTACGAGAACGCCGACGGCGACCGCCCCGTCGTGCAAGGGCTCTCGGCCGAGGACGACGAGATGTGCATGCTGAGCGCCTTCTACTACCCGGCGATGGCGCCGGAGGACGAGGCCTGCGAGGACATGAGCGGCCACGGCACGGGCAGCGCGAGCTGCCTCGACACCCTCGCGTGCCTCGAGTCGTGCCCGCCGTCCGAGCGGCCGGACTTCTCGAGCGGCGATCCGCGCGTCGGCGCGTGCTGGCAGCGGTGCATCACGCGCTCGTGCCCGGCCGTCACCGGGACGCTCTTCCCCGAGCTCGCCTGCACCGCCGAGAGGTGCGCGAGCGCGTGCGCGGAGATGGGCGAGCCCTGCCGCGCGTGCGTGTTCGAGAAGTGCGCGGCCGAGCTCGACGCGTGCGCGAAGCTGACCTGCGCGCCCTGAGGCGACGCGCGCGCGAGGCCGACCTGCGCGCCCCGAGGCGACGCGCGCGCGCCGCCGTCTTCGCGCACGACGCGAGCCCGATCACTCGGCGGCGTCGAGGCACTCGACGAGGCGCGGCGCGATCGACACCACGTCCTCCTTCGGCAGCTTCAGGCAGCCGGGGTGCGAGTCGGTGCCCATGATCGTCGCGAAGACGCCGCTCGCGCGGAGCTTGTCGAGCGCGTCGTTCGGGAGCACGAGGTGGCTCGCGATGGCGTGGACCTTCGTGGCGCCCGCCGCCAGGTACGCCTTGCCCGCCTGGATGAGGGACGACCCCGTCCGGATCATGTCGTCGTAGACGACGACCTCCCTGCCCTTCACGTCGGCGTTGATCCCCGTGACCGACGTGCCGCCGTCGTCGCGCCGCTTGTAGACGAACGCGGGCTCGACGTGCAGGTCGCGCGCGAGGCTCTGCACCCACTTGGCGCGCCCGGCGTCGCAGGCGCCGAGCACGAACGGCGTGCCCTGCATCTTCTCGGCGATCTTCGCGGTGACGATGGGCGCGCCGTAGACGTGCCGCGAGAGGATGCGGTCGTCGAGGTAGAACTCGATGCCGTCGGTGTGGAGATCGAACAGGTAGAGGTGCGTCCCGCCCTCCGGGGCGGGGATCGCCGAGAGCAGCCGCGCCCTCGTCTTCGCGACGACCACCTCGCCGGGCTTCACGGCGCGCTCCATCGTCGAGTAGCCGAAGTACGGCATCACGATCGCGAGCGAGCGCGCTCCGCCGCGGGCGATGCCGCACGCGATGTCGAAGACGTCGAGCCAGTCGGCGTCCGTCGGCGTCCCGCCGAGGAGCACGACGTCGCGGCCGTAGAGGTCGGGGAGGATCCGGAGGTAGCGCTCGCCGTCGGGGAAGTTCTTCCGCTCGATCTCGCCGTGCTCGAAGTCACCCGCCGCGAGGAACGACGGCTCGAGGTACGCGTACGACGGGATCGAGAAGAAGAGGCGCCGATGATGCATCGCTCTGGCTTTACCAGGTTTGCCGGCGCCCGGCCGGGCCGTGTGCGCGGGCGCAGGCGCGCCGGGCCGCAGGCGGCCCGGCCCCGGTCACGGCGCGGGGCGATCTCGTGCTAAAGCGTCGGCATCATGACGTACGCCGAGCTCCGACGCGCCTGGGAGAAGGACAAGCTTGCGCCGCTCGAGGCGAAGGACAAGCCGCGCGCGCGCGTCGCGAACCTCGCCGGCCGCGCCGACGTCGCGCCGCTCTACGGCCCCGAGGACATCGCCGAGCTCGATCCGGTGAAGGACCTGGGCGTCCCCGGCGCCCCCCCGTTCACGCGCGGCGTGCAGCCGAACATGTACCGGGGCCGCCTCTGGACGATGCGCCAGTACGCGGGCTTCGGCACCGCGGCGGAGTCGAACGAGCGCTACCGCTACCTGCTCCAGCAGGGGCAGACGGGCCTCTCGGTCGCGTTCGATCTCCCGACGCAGATGGGTCGCGACTCCGACGACCCTCAGAGCCAGGGAGAGGTCGGCCGCGTCGGCGTGGCGATCGACTCGATCGACGACATGCGCACGCTGCTCCGCGGGCTGCCGCTCGACAAGATCTCGACGTCGATGACGATCAACGCGACCGCGTCGACGCTGCTCTGCCTCTACATCGCGGTCGCCGAGGAGGCCGGCGTCCCGCGCGACAAGCTCCGCGGCACGATCCAGAACGACATCCTCAAGGAGTACATGGCGCGGGGGACGTACATCTACCCGCCGCGCCCCTCGCTCCGCCTCATCACCGACATCTTCGCGTTCTGCGGCAAGGAGGTGCCGCGCTGGAACACGATCTCGATCAGCGGCTACCACATCCGCGAGGCCGGCTGCGACGCGGCCCAGGAGATCGCCTTCACGCTCGCCGACGGCATGGCCTACGTCCAGGCGGCGAAGGACGCCGGGCTCGACGTCGACGCCTTCGGCGCGCAGCTGTCGTTCTTCTTCAACGTCCACAACAACCTCGTCGAGGAGGTGGCGAAGTTCCGCGCCGCGCGCCGCATGTGGAGCGCGATCATGAAGGACCGCTTCGGCGCGAAGACCGATCGCGCCCGCGCGCTCCGCTTCCACTGCCAGACCGCCGGGATGACGCTGACCGCGCAGCAGCCGCTGAACAACGTCGCCCGCGTCACGCTCCAGGCGCTCGCGGCGGTGCTCGGCGGCTGCCAGTCGCTCCACACCAACAGCTACGACGAGGCGCTCGGGCTGCCCACGAGCGAGGCCGCGACGATCGCGCTCCGCACGCAGCAGATCATCGCGCACGAGTCGGGCGTGGCGGACTTCGTCGACGCGCTCGGCGGCGCGTACGCCGTCGAGGCGCTGACGAACCGCCTCGAGGCCGAGGCCGGCAAGTACGTCGCGCGCATCGACGAGCTCGGCGGGATGGTCGCGGCGATCGAGCAGGGCTACCCGCAGCGCGAGATCCAGAACAGCGCGTACGGCTACCAGCTCGAGATCGAGAAGAAGGAGCGGACGATCGTCGGGCTCAACGACTTCGTCCAGGACGCGCCGCCGGTGCCGGTCATGAAGATCGACCCGCGCGTCGAGCTCGCTCAGATCGAGCGCGTCCGCGCCGTCCGCGCGCGCCGCGACGAGCAGGCGCACGCCGAGGCGCTCCGGAGGGTCGAGGCGGCCGCCGGGGGCAAGGACAACCTGCTGCCGTACATCCTCGACGCCGTGAAGGCCTCCGCGACCGTCGGCGAGATCGCGGGCGTGCTGCGGGGCGTCTGGGGCGAGCACGTCGAGACGCTCGTCCTCTGACCGCGGAGCCCGTGTACGCCCGCCGCCGACACCGCGCGACGCCGGAGGCCGCCCCGTGAGCCGGCGCGACAACCGCGCGAACCGCTGCGGGATCTGCCTCATGCACATGGGGCTGTGCGTCTGCGCGCTCGTCCCGCGCATCGAGACGAGGACGCGGCTCGCGCTCGTCATCCATCACACCGAGATCCGCAAGCCGACCAACACGGGCCACCTCGGCGCCGCCTGCCTCGTCAACAGCGAGATCCACGTCCGCGGACGCGAGGGCGCGCCGAGCGCCCCGATCGCCTGGGGCGAGCGCACGCCGCTGCTCCTCTTCCCGCACGAGGGCGAGGCGGAGCCGCTCGCGCCGACGGCGGAGCCGGTCATGCTGATCGTCCCGGACGGCAACTGGCGGCAGGCGTCCAAGGTGCGCGCGCGCGTGCCGGGCCTCCGGGGCGTCCGCTGCGTCACCCTCCCGCCCGGACCGCCGTCGCTCTACCGCCTGCGCTCCGAGCCGCACCCTGCGGGCCTCGCGACCATCGAGGCGATCGCCCGCGCGATGGGCATCCTCGAAGGACCGCACGTCCAGGCGGCGCTCGAGCACGTCTTCCGGGCGATGGTCGAGCGCACGCTCTGGTCGCGCGGGGCGATCCCCGCCGAGGACGTCACCGGCGGCGTCCCCGAGGGCGCGACGCGCCACGATCCGAAGAGCGGCCTCGGCGCCCGCCCGCGCGCGCGCCTGTTGGGCTCGTGACGTCGGCCGCGCGACGCGATCCTGCTCGCGCCGGCG
>JAHBWF010000148.1 GCA_019637105.1 Labilithrix sp. | reverse complement strand
GGCTCGGGCTCGAGCGCCACCGCGGGCGCGGGCGTCGGCTCGACGATCGCGGGAGGGACCTCGGGCGTCGCCGACACGGCGCCGCCGGGCTCGACCGCAGACGCCGTCGCGGCGATCGTGGCCGCGACGTCGCGCCTGTGCGTCAGCGCCTTGACGCCGGCGATGAGCCCGATCGCGAGCATGAGCGCCATCATCGAGCAGATCGCGACCACGGCCGAGGCCGGCAGCCGCCTCTCCTGCTCGAGCGGCGCCACGCGCGTCGCGAGCGACGGATCGGCGTAGCCGCTGCCCGTCACGCCGCTCGTCCCGATCGTGTTGGAGATCGTGCCGGAGACGACGGACACGCCGGTCATGCTCGAGTGCGATCCGGTCGTGACGCGCGACTGGCTCGCGAACGTCTGCGGCCCCGAGCCCGGCCCCGAGCCGAGGGCGAGGTCGTCCGGTCCGTGCTGAGGGAACGTGGCGATCGGCGAGGTCGCCTGCTCGACGGCCCGCACGATGTCGGCGCGGATGCGGAGCGCGTCGGCCGCGAGCCGCTCGACCCACTCGCCGACCTGACGCGCCGAAGCCGGCGGACAGGCCGCCTCGACCGCGAGCGCCATGTCGCGGGCCGTCGCGAAGCGCATGACCGGATCACGCTGGAGCGCGCGGAGGACGACGCCGTCGACCGACAGCGGAAGGTCGGGGCAGACCGAGCTGGGCAGCGCGATCGGCTCGTTGAGGACGGAGTAGAGCGTGCTGGCGGCGTCGTCGCCGGCGAAGAGCCGGCGTCCGGTGAGCGCCTCCCAGAGGACGACGCCCATCGCGAAGACGTCGCATCGCCGATCGACCGCGCGCCGCGTGAGCTGCTCCGGCGCCATGTACGCCAGCTTGCCTTTGAGCTCGCCGCCTTCGGTCTCCTGGATCCGTCCGGCGGCCTTCGCGACGCCGAAGTCGATCACGCGGGCGACGCCGTCGCGCGCGACGAGGATGTTCTGCGGAGAGACGTCTCGGTGCACGATGCCGAGCGGCTGTCCCTGCTCGTCCGTCGCCTCGTGCGCGGCGTGCAGCCCTTCGAGCGCGCCGATGACGATGCTCGACACGACGGACGCGGGCAGGCGGAGCGACTGCGCCGAGGCCGCGCGGACCATCTTCGACAAGGTCTCGCCGAGGACGAAGGCCATGACGAGGAACAGCTCGCCGCTATCGAACACGACGTCGAGCGTGTCGATGACGTTCGGGTGCCGGATGCGCGCCGCGAGGCGCGTCTCGTCGACGAACATCCCGGCGAACGCCGGGTCGGCGGCGAGGTGCGGGTGGAGCCGCTTCACCGCGACGGTTCGCGTGAAGCCGGCCGCGCCGCTCATCCGCGCGACGTAGACGGTCGCCATGCCGCCACGCGCGATCGCGCCGTGGAGCTCGTAACGACCAAGCTGTCCCCCTATCGACGAGGGCACACCGACCATCTCGAAGATCGTACTCCTCCGGACACGTCGCCCGCGAGCGGTTATTGACGGCGCAACGCGGCGCGCCGATCCCGCGAAGCAGGACGCGGCTCCGAGATCGACGCGACGAGCCGGAGCCTCGGGGCCTCGCCCGGACGGCCGACACGCCGGCGTCGTCAGAACGTCAACGCGATGATGCCCGACCTCGGCTCGGGAAGCTTCTCGCCTGACGAAAGCTCCCACTCGCCGAGCGTCCCGTCGGCGGCGAAGCGCGCGCGGATGATGCGATCGGTGCGCGAGGTGGCCCCGTAGCCGCCGACGAGGTGCACCGTGTCGTTCCACATGACGCACCCCGCCGCACGGAGGGCGCCCGGAAGCTTCGTCACGGCCCTCCACGGGCCGAGAGCGCCGTCGGTCTCGTCGATCGCGCTCGAGAGGACGATGTCGGAGCCCGTCCCTCCCGCGATGACGAAGCGTCCGTCCCCGACGCACAGGACGGGGCTCGACGGCGTGTAGGGCTGGCTGGTCGCCGGGTTGACCACGCGCGTGGTCTCCTCGAACGCCCCGACGCCGGCGGTCGCGTCGAGCCGCGCGACGTAGACCTTGGAGCGCTGATCGCCGGAGGCGGCGTCGCCGCCGAAGAGGTAGACGAAGCTCTTGTAGGAGACCATCGTCATGTCCTTGATCCCGAAGGGCAGGCGCGTCGTGGACGGCTCGAGCGCGCCGAAGCCGCCGTCCTCGAAGCGCGCGACGTGGATCGCGTCGTCCCAGACGAGCTGCGGGCTCCCTCCGTCGTCGGTCACCTCGCCGCCCCCGCCGAAGGCGAGGAGGCTCGATCCGGAGAAGGCCTGGCCGTAGCCGCCGAAGGGAGGCCGATCGACCGCCTGCCCTCGCCACGCGGAGAGGAGGACGCCGGCGTCGATCGCGGCGTGCTCGACGGACCTCTCGAGCGCGCGCGTGGCGACGAACAAGCGCCCGCCCGCGACGTTCGCCGTCACCGGCGCGCCGCGGAACAGCGCCGGCTGGAGCGTCTCGAACGGCCCGACGTCGCCGTTCGCGTCGATCGACGCGAGCCAGACGTCGTTCGTCGCCGTCTCCGGGCCGTCCTTCTCGCCCGCGATCACGAGCAGGCGCAGGCCGGCGGGCGCGCCGTCGGGGAGAGCCCGCGCGTCGTCGAGGGCCACGTCGGACCGAGGAGGCGCGTCGGTCACGCCGCCGTCGAGCGCGCCGCCGGTGTAGTCGCCCGGACCGAACGTCACGGCGCACCCGAGGGCGACGCCCGGCGCGAGCGCGAGCGCGAGGAGCTTGGCCTTGGAACCGCGGCGCGCTCGCATCTCAGTACACCACCGCCGCGAGGCCGGATCGCGGCGCGGGCAGCGCGCCGATCTTCGCCCACGACGCTCCGAACGATCCGTCCGGCGCGATCGACAGCGCGAGCACCCCGTCGGTCTGGGATTCTTCCAGGCGCCCGCCGAAGACGAGCACCCTGTCGCCCACGACGAGCGCGGCCGCCGAGCTCATCGGCGCGGGCAGCTTCGGGAGCGCGACCCACGGTCCGAGCTTGCCCGTCGCGTCGTCGATCTTGGCCGCGAGCGCCACGTCGGAGAGCTCCCCCGACGCGTTCGTCTGCCCGCCGAGCACGAACACGTGACCGGCGCCCGCCGCCGCGACGGGGAAAAGCACGCGGAACGCCGCCGCGTCCGCGTTCGGGTCGGCCAGGCGGGTGGTCGCCTCGAACGCGCCGAGCCCTCCGTCGGCCTCGAAGCGCGCGACCTCGACCTCGTCGCGCCCGGGCGCCGTCGTCGCTCCGTTGTCGCGCCCGCCGATCGCGTAGAGGAAGGCGCCCGCGCGGACGAGCGTGACGTCGCCGCGCGCCTTCACGAGCTTCGACGAGCTCTCCTCCCACGGCTCGATCCCGCCGTCGCGGAGGTCGAACGGCGCGACGTAGACGTTGGTGGTGAACGCGCCCTCGGCTTGACCGCCCGCCGCCGTCATCCCCGCGTCGGAGACGATCCAGCCGCGCATGAAGCCCTCGGGCACGCCCGACCGGAAGGGCAGCGGCGCCCAGCCGGCGTCGAAGCGGCCGTCCGCCAGCGGCGCCTGGACGACCGCCGACGAGCTCTGGAGGAGCAGCGTCTCGCCGACGAACGCGGCGCGCGACCAGGCCGCGGCCGACGGCGGAGAGACGTCGAAGGTCCACGGGCCCAGCTCGCCCGACGCGGAGAGCGTCGTGCGCATCGTCTCGGCGACGTTCACGGCGTTCGGCTCGCCGGGCACGGCGTCGCGGCGACCGGCGAAGAGGAGGACGCGCGTGCTCGGGCGCGAGGCGTCGGTCGGGCCCGCCTCCGCCTGCGGCGCGGCGTCGGGCGACGGGGCGCCGTCCTCCGGCGCGGGCGGGGGCGAGTCGCCGTAGTCGCCCGGCGAGAAGACGAGCCCGCACGCCACCGATCCGGCGAGGAAGGCTACGAGCGCTGACCGCGCGAGTCGCACCGACCGGAGCCTACCAAGAGGAGCGCCCGGACGGCTACCGGAGCGCCATCACGGCGCCGACGCCGACGAGGAGCGTCAGCATGAACAACGCGATCGGGAGGAGCACGCCGCGCACCACCGACGGCGGCCGGGACGGCGAGGCCGTCGCGGTCCGCGCCGTCTCGCGCGCGCCTCCGCGCCGCGCGGCGCGGATCTCGGTGACCGCCGCGCGCCGTTCGTGGCCGCGCTCGCTCCGCACGAGCCCTCGGCCGTAGAGGTCGCGGAGGGCGGCCGCGAGCTCGCCGCCGTTCGCGTAGCGCTGCGACGGGTGCTTCGCCAGGCACCGCTCGAGGACGGCCTCGAGCTCGCGGCTCACGTCGGGCCGCGTCGCGCGGATCCTGGGCGGCGCCTCGGCGCGGATCCGCGTGAGCATGACGTCGATCGGCCCGGTCCACGGGAGCGCTCCGGTGAGGAGCTCGAACAGCGTCACGCCGAGCGCCCAGACGTCGACGCGCGCGTCGATGAGGTGCTCCTGGAGCGCGATCTGCTCCGGCGCCATGTACGCCGGCGTCCCCGGGAGCGTGCCCGTCGCGGTCAGCTTCGCGCTGGCGCCGCCGTCCTTCACGATGCCGAAGTCGAGGACCTTGAGGATCGGCGGCCGCCCGGGCCGCGCCGCGAGGTACAGGTTCGACGGCTTGAGGTCCCGATGAACGAGGCCGAGGTGATGCGCCTCGGCGACCGCCTCGAGCGCCTCGAGCATCAGCTCGACGGCGTCGGCCACCGGCAGCGGTCCGCCGCTCTGGATAAGCTGCTCGAGCGACTGGCCCTCGAGCAGCTCCATCGCGAGGAAGAGCGTGCCGTCGTCGAGCTCGCCGGCCTCGAACACGCGCGCGACGTGCTCCGTCGCGAGGCGCGTCATCGTGCGCGCCTCGCGGATGAAGCGCCCGCGGAGCTGGGGGTCGGCCGCGTGGTGCGGGAGGATCAGCTTCACGGCGACGCGGCGATCGAGCGAGAGATCCGTCGCCTCGAGCACGACGCCCATCGCCCCGCGTCCGATCACGCGCTCGAGGCGCAGCTTGCCGGCGATGACGGTCCCGAGCCTCACGCGCCCACGAGCTTCGACGTTCGCCGCGGGCGTTGCAAGCGCCTGGCCCCGAGGCCGCGCGCCGGCGCGGCCGGCCCCGGCGCTTTTATCGTGATCTCGACGTGTTGGGCCCCCGGCGCGGGACGACCGCGTCGAGGCGCTCGCCGGCTCGCCTCGCGGACGCGCCGGACGGCGAGGCGACCGCCGCGATCGTCTCGCCGCGCGCGTCGAGGACGCACGAGCCGCCCTGGCCCGGGACGCGCACCACGCCGGGGGCCCAGTTGGCGTTGGCGATCGACACGCCCCAGCGCCGCGCGATCGACCTGAGGAGCGGGAGCCGGGAGTCTTCGTCGTCGACCCACGCGCTCGTGAAGACCAACAGCTCCGCCGCCGCGAGGACGTCGCCGGCGTCGTCGCCGAGGAAATGGCCGTCGTAGCAGATCGCGATCGTCGCGGTGAGCCCCGCGACCTCGAAGAGCGGCGGCGCCGCCTCTCCGGCCGTCGCCCAGCGCTCCGGGAACCACGGGTGCCGCTTGCGGTACGTCGCGACGACGGCGCCGTCCGGGCCGACGACGACCGCCGCGTTGAAGAGCGCGCCGCGTTCGTCGAGCACGAGCGGCGTGACGAGGTGCAGGCGGCGGCGCGCGGCGATCGCGGCGGCGGCGCGCACCGTCGGCCCGTCGATCGGCTCGGCGAAGCGGGACACGTCGAAGTCCGCGTCGGGCGAGACGTAGCCCGTGAGCGCGAGCTCGGGGAGGACCGCCAAGTCCGCCGGGCGCGACGCGAGCAGGCGGTCGACCTCGTCGAGCGCCGCCGCGGGCTCTCCCCACCGCGCCGGCAGCTCGAGCACGGCGACGCGGAGCACGACGTGGAGCGTAACACCTCCCTTCGATCTGCCGGCGCCGTCGCGCGACGACGGACGGCGGCCTCGCGACCGGCACGACGAGCTCGACCGCCCGAACCACGACGAGCGCGCCGACCTCCGTCATCGCGCCCGGACGTTTCCGTCTCGTGGTAGTACGTCGACGGTACGAGGACGGAGGACATGGTCGACGATCGCGCAGCCACGCCGAGCGAGACGATCCGCTGGGTCGAGCGGCTCCACGCGCTCGTCGACGAGGCCGCCGCCCCGCTCGAGCGCCTCGCCGCCGCGCGGCTCCGGTGCCGCGCCGGGTGCGCCGACTGCTGCGTCGACGACCTCACCGTCTTCGTGATCGAGGCCGACGTCATCCGTCGCCACCACGCCGATCTCCTCGAGACCGCCGAGCCGCACCCGCACGGAGGATGCGCCTTCCTCGACGCGGGCGGACGCTGCCGCATCTACGCGCATCGGCCGTACGTGTGTCGTACGCAGGGCCTGCCGCTTCGCTGGCTCGAGGAGGACGAGCTGGAGGAGGAGATCATCGAGTCGCGCGACATCTGCCCGAAGAACGTCGACGGCGGCCCCCCGCTCGAGGAGCTCGACGCCGACGCGTGCTGGACGCTCGGCCCCTTCGAGCAGCGCCTCGCCGCGCAGCAGCACCGCGTCGACGGCGACAGAGGAGAACGCGTCGCGCTCCGGAGCCTCTTCGCGCGCGGCGACGCGCGCCGCCGCCTCCCGATCCTCGCCGGCGAGCCTTCGCCGCGCGCCGCGCCCGACACGACCCCTCCGCGAGATCCTCGAACGACATGACGACCTCCGAGACACGCACCGTCACCGTGACGATCGAGCGGCCCTGGACGGAGGTCTACGACTTCGCGTCGATCCCGCTCAACTTCCAACGATGGGCCTCCGGGCTCGGCGGCTCGCTGAGGAAGGTCGGCGGCGAGTGGACCGCGCAAGGCCCCGACGGCCCCGTCCGCGTCCGCTTCTCCGAGCGGAACGGCCTCGGCGTGCTCGACCACTGGGTCACGCCGGAGGGCGGCGGCGCGGAGATCTACGTCCCGCTCCGCGTCGTGGCGAACGGCGACGGCGCCGAGGTCTCGCTCACGCTCTTCCGCGGCGCGGGCCGGAGCGACGAGGACTTCGCCGCCGACGCGGACTGGGTGCGCCGCGATCTCGGCGCGCTGAAGGCGCTCCTCGAGGCGTAGCCCCGCCGACGCGCGAAGACCCGGCCCCGCTCTCGCGCGGACCGGGTCCTCGAGGACGCCTCGCGGATCAGGCGCGCCGGCTCACTCGGCTTCTGCGACCGCGCCGTTGCCGTTCACGTGCGCCGGGAGGTTCGGGCGCGTGCCGACGGCCGCGGGGCGGGCGAGCGGGTTCTGCCCGATGAAGATGCGACGGTCGAACGTGTCGAGGTTCTTGTTCGCGAGGATCTGGAAGCAGGCCGCGTTGCCCTGCACCGCGATGCGCCACGACCAGGCGAGGAACAGGTGCCAGAGGCGGTACCAGCGCTCGCCGTAGGTCTTGAGGACCTGCTCCTTGTTCTCCTGCCAGTTCTTGTGCCAGCGCTGGATCGTGATCGCGTAGTGGATGCTGACGTTCTCCGCGCTCTGGATCTCGAAGCCGGCCTTCTCCATGAACTTGCACATGTCGCTCAGCGTGAGCGACGCGTCCGCGCCGGAGAAGATGTACTTGTTCATGAAGAGGCCCCAGATGAGGTCCTCGGGGCGGAGGCCGATGACCGGCACGCCGAGCGTGGGGCCGCCGCGGCGGAGGCCCGTCCACTGGAGGAGGAAGAGGCCGTCGTCCTTGAGGAGGTCGTAGACCTTCTTGCAGTAGAGCGGGACGTTCTTCAGGCCGACGTGCTCGACCATCTCGAGGCTCGAGATCTTGTCGAACGGACCGTCGTCGATGTCGCGGTAGTCCTTGCAGAGGAGGCGCGCCGTGTCCTTGACGCCGTTCTGCTCGATGCGGCCGTTGCCGAACGCCGTCTGGTTCTTGCTGATCGTGACGCCCGTGGCGTCCGCGCCCCAGACCTTGGCCGCGCGCATCGTGAGCGTGCCCCAGCCGCAGCCGATGTCGAGCAGGCGCTCGCCCGGCTTGAGCTGCAGCTTCTGGCAGACGAGGTCGATCTTGTCGTCCTGCGCCTGCTCGAGCGACTGCTTCTCGCTCGTGAAGATCCCCGACGTGTAGACCATGCGGTCGCCGAGGAACGACGCGAAGAAGTCGTCGCCGCGGTCGTAGTGATCGCGGACGATGCGCTCGTCCTGCGACTTCGAGTGGATCGCGACCTCCGGGATCATCCGCGTGAAGAAGAACTTCACGTGGTCGTCGGTGAGCGTGTACTTGACGAGATCGGGACGGGCGTCCAGAAACGCGTCCATGTCCGGGATGTCGAGCTTGCCGTCGAGGTAGGCCTCGAAGAGCGTCGACATCGAGATCTTCTTCGAGCCGCTCGCGTAGCGCGTCGCGAGCTTGGAGTCGCGGAAGAGAACGTAGTCCGCCAGGTTCGTCATGCGCGCGGTTAAGCATGGGTTTGCTGGCGACGCAATGCCGCAAGCTCGCGGACGTCCTGGAAAACGTCGTGCGAAGCGCGGTTCGCACATGAGCGCGATGCGTGCACAGCGCAAATCCCCGCGAATACTGCCGTTCGCGAGCCGCGCCCTCCCGCCGCGCCCCCGGCGCGTGGCCGGTTGCCTCGATGAGGCGCGCCCGCCGGGGGACGGCGCGATCCCCGGCGGCGCCCCGAGGCTCGCCCGCCGCGCCCGTCGCCGTCCGTGCGCAGCCGTCCTCGTCCGCCGCCGCGCGGCGCGCGTCCGTGCGCGAGAGGTCTGGCACTTGCTCGACACGCCTCGGTTGCTCCACGAGCTCCATGAGACCGCCGATGAGCATCGCCGCGACCTACCGGATCCAGCTCGAAGGGCGGCTCGGCTTCCACGCGGCGCGCGATCTCGTGACCTACTTGCACGAGCTCGGCATCTCCCACGTCTACGCGTCGCCTTACCTCATGGCGGAGCCGGGGAGCACGCACGGCTACGACCTCGTCGACCCCAAGCGGCTGAACCCCGAGCTCGGCACGGCGGAGGATCACGCCGCGTGGACGGCGGCGCTCGCGGCCCTCCGGATGGGGCACATCGTCGACTTCGTCCCGAACCACATGGCGGCGTCGCCGCGCAACCGCTGGTGGCACGACGTCCTCGAGAACGGCCCGGCGTCGATCTACGCCGATCACTTCGACATCGAGTGGAACCCGCCGAAGGAGGCGCTCCGCGGCAAGGTCCTCCTGCCGGTGCTCGGCGCGCAGTACGGCGAGGTCCTGGAGAAGGGCGAGCTCCGGCTCGAGCGCGACGGCGGAAGCTTCTGCGTCCGCTACTACGACAAGTGCTTCCCGGTGAACCCGCCCACCGCCGCGCCGCTCTTGCTGCGCGCGATCGAAGGGCTCCAGCTCTCGCCGGAGGACCCCCGCAGGCAGGACCTCGAGAGCATCGCCAGCGGGCTGTCCCGCCTGGCGTCCGAGGTCCCGAAGGAGCGCGCCCGCGAGAAGGAGGTGCTGAAGCGCCGCCTCGCCGCGTTGCTCGCGGACCACGACGACGTCGCGCGCGTCGTCGACGCCGAGGTGGAGCGGATGAACGGCACGCCGGGCGACGCGCGAAGCTTCGACGACCTCGATCGGCTCCTCGTGGACCAGATGTACCGCCTCGCCTACTGGCGCGTCGCGACCGAGGAGATCAACTACCGCCGCTTCTTCGAGATCAACGACCTGGCCGCGATCCGGATGGAAGACGGCGCCGTCTTCGACGACATGCACGAGCTGCTCCTCGACCTCGTCGCGCAGGGCCGGATCCAGGGCGTGCGCCTCGATCACGTCGACGGGCTCTACGATCCCGCGGGGTACTTCGCGAAGCTGCGCGGCGCGCTCACCGCGGCGCGGCCCGGGGCGCCGATCACGGTCATCGCGGAGAAGATCCTCTCGCACAACGAGTCGCTCCCGACGTCGTGGGAGGTCGACGGGACGACGGGCTACGACGTCCTCGCGGCGCTGAGCGGGCTGTTCGTCGATCCGCGCGCCGAGGAGCACTTCACGCGGCTCTACCGCGAGGTGACCGGCGACGCGCGGACGTTCGGCGAGCACGCGTTCGAGTCGAAGCGCACCATCCTGCGCTCGAGCCTCGCGAGCGAGCTGCAGATGCTCGCGCTCCGGCTCGAGCGGATCGCGATGCGTGACCGGCGCTCGCGCGACTTCACGCTGGCGACGCTCCGCCGGGCGATCGGCGAGACGATCGCGGCGTTCCCCGTCTACCGCACCTACGTGAGGCCCGACGGCTCGCGGGAGCCCACCGACGTGCAGATCGTGACCCGGGCGATCCGGATCGCGCGGCGGAAGAACCCCGAGGTGAACCCCTCGGTCTTCACGTTCCTCAAGGACCAGCTCCTCTTCGAGCCGCGCGGAGAGGAAGACAAGGACCGCGCCGAGTTCGCGATGCGCTTCCAGCAGCTGACGGGCCCGGTCGTCGCCAAGGGCGTCGAGGACACCGCGTTCTACACGTACGTCCGCTTCGTCGCGCTGAACGAGGTCGGCGGCTCGCCCGATCGCTTCGGGACGTCGATCCACGCCTTCCACGCGGTGAACGTGGAGAGGCTCGCGCGCTGGCCGCACGCGATGACGGCGACGTCGACGCACGACACCAAGCGCGGCGAGGACGTGCGCGCGCGGCTCGCCGTGCTCTCCGAGATCCCGGAGGCCTTCGCGGCGTGGGTCCGCGAGTGGCTCGCGCTGGTCGCGCCGTACACCACGTCGATCGACGAGGAGGCGCCCGACGCCTCGCGCGCGCCGAGCCCCGCGGACCAGTACCTCTTCTTCCAGACCGCGCTCGGCGCGTACCCGCTCTCCGGAGGGCCCGACGCGACGTTCACGCGGCGGATCTCCGACTACATGATCAAGGCGGCGCGCGAGGCGAAGCAGCACACGAGCTGGCTCGCGCCGGACGACGCCTACGAGGACGCGCTGCGGAGCTTCGTCGAGGACGTCCTCTCCGACGAGGCCTTCCTCGAGAGCCTCGAGGCCAAGGTCACCGCGATCGCGACGTACGGCGCGTCCAACGGCCTCGCGGCGGTGGTGCTGAAGATCGCCTCCCCCGGCGTGCCCGACACCTACCAGGGGAGCGAGACGTGGGACCTCCGTCTGGTGGACCCCGACAACCGCGGGCCCGTCGACTACGCGCGCCTCCGCGCCGATCTCGCCGCGCTCGAGGGGGCGAGCGCGCGCGAGCTGCTCGCCAGCTTCCGCGACGGGCGGATCAAGCTCCACGTCGTCTCGCGCGCGCTCCGCGCTCGCCGGGCGATGCTGCGTCTCTTCACCGAGGGGGACTACCGGCCGATCGACGCCGGCGAGGAGGTCGTCGCGTTCCTCCGTGAGCACGACACCGGCGCGATCGCCTGCGCCGTCACGCGCTTTCCGTACCGCGTGACCGGCGGCCGCGCGCCGTGGGCGTGCGGCGACGTCTGGGACGAGCGCACGATCGCGATCCCGGAGGGGCGCTGGCGCGACGTCCTCGCCGGAGATCGCGAGCTCGTCGTCGGCGCGCACGGCGTCGCGGCGACGGAGGTCTTCGGCGACCTCCCGGTCGCGCTCCTCGTCAGCGCCTGAGGCGCGGCGCGCGACGTCCGCGCGCTCCGCTCAACGCGGGGCCACCGAGGGCGAGAGGCGGGTCCGCGAGATCGCGGGATCGGTGGGCGCCTCGCTCAGCAGGTCGAGGAACTCCGAGTACGGCACCCCGGCGCTGCGGAGGATGGCCATGAGCTCGTCGGGCGTGAGCATCGGGACGTCCGGCACGACCACGACACGAAGTCCCTTCGTGAGGGTCACGTCGGCGCCGGTCCTCGCGGTCAGCGAGAAGCCGGCGCTGGTGAGCGCGTCGACGCACTCCACCCCCGACACTGCAACGAGCGGCACCACTCCCGGCCGGAAGCAAGGGTGATACCTCCGGCGCGAGCGGCGGACGATCGGCCCCAAGTGCCCGAAGCTTCGCGCCCGGAGGGCCCAGGGGCGTGACGTCGTGCTACACGCGGTCCCCGCCGCCGCGCGCCCGCCCGCGGCGCGAGTGAGAACGCGTCACCACAGCGCGACACGCCGCCCCGGCTCCCCACCTGCGCGCACCGGAATCGGCGCCGAAGTCCCGTGCATCTCTATCGAGATACTCTCGCTCGCGCTCGTAAGCTATGCTGAGCGAATGCGCCGCACCGACGCTTCGACGAAGGCTCCCCTCCTGCTGGTCGTCGACGACGAGGCGCGGAGCGCGGACGAGCTCGCCTCCTGGCTGCTCGGTCAGGGCTTCAACGCCGTGTCGGCCGCGTCGTGCCTCGAGGCGCGCGCCGTGATGGACGCGATCGCGATCGAGGGGCTGATCGGCAACCTCGGCCTCCGCGACGGCTCCCTCTTCGGCCTCGCGCGCGCGCTCCGGATGCAGCGGCACGCGATCGTCATCGGCTACGCGGACGTCGACGTGCGCCCGCCGCCCGAGCTCGACGCGTGCTTCGTCCGGCCCGTGGACCTCGACGTCCTCGCCACGTTCCTCGCGGTCCGCTTCGGACGGCGGCGCTCCGGCGAGCATGCGATCCCGAGCCGCCTCCGCTCCGTCCCGCCCGCGCGCGCGTTGCCTGCCGCGGCACGCCGTCGCCGTTGACGCGCCGAGATCGGCGGCGCGCGCGGAGGGGCACGATTGCCCGCACGCGATGTGACGTGCTGTCATGAGACGATTGGGCAGCGCTGCCCGACTCTCATGAGCGCGCCGACGGCACCGCTACCCGTGATCACGACGCTCCTGCTCGAACGGCGCGAGCGCGGGTACCTCGCGTGGGTCGCGATCGCGAACGAGGTCGCGGACCTGCCGCTCGAGTCGCCGCCGATCGACGCCTCGACGCACGCGCTCGAGATCCAGGTCGACGGGTTCGAGCAGCCGCTGGTCGTCCTCGCCGAGCCGATGGGAGCGCCCAACGATCAGGGCTTCCCGCTCCGACTTCGGCCGCTCGACGACGCGCAAGAGGCCCTCCTGCGCGCCGAGCTGTTCGCGGGGCAGCCCGGCGACACCGCGCCGCGACCGAAGCACAAGATCTCGCAGGTGACGCCGCCGCACGGCTTCGGCCGCGAGAGCGAGACGCTCCCGCCGCCTCCCTCTCTCACCGAGCACCACGCCCTGGCGCTCGCGAAGGTCACGGGGCCGTCCACGCTCTCGCGCCGCGCCCCGGGCTCGCTCCGCGGCCGGTCCCTCGGCGACGGGCGCTTCGTGCTCGAGGAGCTGCTCGGCGGCGGCGCGAGCGGCGAGGTCTACCGCGCGGTGCACTCGGTCCTCCGGCGGCCGGTCGCCGTGAAGGTGCTGCACCCGAGCCTGCAGCTCTCGGAGGACTACTCGACGCGCTTCTACGCCGAGGCGCTCGCGGCGAGCCGCCTCGATCATCGCAACGTCCTCCGCGTCATCGACTACGGACAGGAGCCCGACGGTCTGCTCTACATCGTGATGGAGCTCCTCGAGGGCAAGAGCCTCCAGCACGCGCTCGACGCGGAGGGCCGCCTCCCGGAGCCGCGCATCGTGGATCTGATCGCGCAGGCGTGCGCCGGGCTGGCTCACGCGCACGACGCCGGCGTCGTTCATCGCGACATCAAGCCCGAGAACATCGTCGTCGTCCGCGGACGCGACGACGACGGGCGCGAGACCGAGCTGGTCAAGGTCTGCGACTTCGGCATCGCGCACTGGACGCAGCCGAAGTCGGCGATGGACGTCGGCGACGACGAGCACACGTTGGTCAACACGCCGGACCGGTCGCAGGTCGTCGGGACGCCCGTCTACATGGCGCCCGAGCAGATCCAGAACGACGCCGTCGACGCGCGCACCGACGTCTACGCGCTCGGCGTCGTGCTCTACGAGCTCGCGACCGGGCGGCTGCCGTTCGTCTCCGACGACGCGATGGCGATCCTCCGCGCGCACATGATCGAGGATCCCGCGCCGCCGCGGTCGCTGGTCCCTTCGCTGTCGCCGCGGCTCGAGCGCGTGATCCTGAAGGCGCTCGAGAAGGAGCCCGAGCGACGCCAGCGCGACGCGCGCGAGCTCCGCGCGGAGCTGAAGCGGCTCGTCGACGAGGACTGGTCGAGCGCCTCCGGCCTCCACCGGAAGGTCGCCGTCCGGACGGCGGCGCTGTCGGCCGACGACTTCGCCACGGCGACGGGAGAGGCGCTGGGCGCGCTCCACGAGATCGACGAGCGGGATCGCCCCGCGAGCTACGCCGCGCTGGCCGAGGCGCTCAAGGGCGCGCTCGTCGGCGGGCGCCTCAAGCTGGCGCGGGACCTCGTCGCCTGGCTCCGCGCGCGCCTGGGCGATCCGGGGCTGGACGACGCCGAGGCCGACCTGGCGCAGCGCGCGATGCGGGCGCTCCGCGATCCCGAGGTCGCGCGCGCCCACGCGGTGAACGTCCTCGACGCGAAGGTGGAGCGCAACGAGGACGCGCTCGCCATGCTGCGCGAGGCAGGCCCGCTCGCGGCCCGTGCGCTGATCGACGCGCGGCGTGTACGGCCGCCCTCGCTCGAGCTCCGCGCGCAGCTCGTCGCGACGCTCCGCGCGGTCGGCGCCCCGGCGCTCTCCGTCATCGTCTCGTCGCTCGAGCCTTTGACCGGCCTGGCGACGCGACAAGACGAAGCGCTCGCGGAGGACCTGCTCCGCGCGCTCCCCGACGTTCGCTCGGACGCCGGCGGCGACGTCACCGTTCGCTTCGTCCGCCTCGACAAGCCCGCCCTCGGCGTCGCGGCGCTCCGCGCGACGACGGCGCTCTGGGGCGTCCGCGCGAGGCCGCTGCTCGTCGGCGTGCTCGACGCGAACCACGACGGCTTCCGCGGGGTCGCGCTCGAGGCGCTGCAGAAGCTCGGGTGCATCGACGACCTCGTCGTCGATCGCCTCGGGCGCATCCTCGCGGGGCAGAACCCGGCCGGCGACGAGCTCAAGCTCGCGGCGGCGTCCGCGCTCGCGTCGACGACGCCCGAAGCGCGCCCCCGCGCGATCGCCTGGATCGGCGCTCGCCTCGCTCCCGCGCAAGGTCTCATGGGCTCGATCCGCTCGGCGCTCGGTCCTCGCGACGACGCGCGCGTGACCGCCGCGCTCGCGCGCTCGCTCCACGCGCTCGATCCCGCGGGATCGCGCGTCGCGCTCGAGCGCCTCGCGGCGTCGCGGCCCGAGCTCCGTGCGCACGTCGACGCGATCCTCGCGGGCCGGTAGCCTGCAGCACGACGCCGCAGGTCATGCGCCATCGCGCGACGGCGACTGCGACGGGTTTGTCGCACCGTAACGCGGTGCAAAGGCTCAGGTTCGGGAGCACGAACCCTCGATTCTGCAGGTTGCGCTAGAACCCTGGGCATGGCGAAGGCCGTAGCCTCGAAGCGGAACTCTCGATCGAGGCACCGCGATCGCCCCGATCCCCTCGCGGCGCGGATCGGCCAACGCATTCGGCAGCTGCGCTCGGAGACCGCGTTCGCTTTCGACGCGTTCGTCGAGGAGACCGGGCTCGGCCGCGGGTACGTCTCCGAGCTCGAACGCGGCCTCGTCGTCCCCGGCGTGGGCACCCTCGCCCGCGTCGCGCGCGCGCTCGGCGTGACGATCGCGGATCTCGTCTCCGGTGACTCCGATCGCGAGCGTCTGTTCGACGAGCTCCGCGGACGCCCCGCCTCCGTCATCCGCGCCCTGCGCAGCGAGGTCGCGCGGACGAAGAGCGACGACGGCTGACGATCGCGAACGCCCTACCCGCCGATCGCGCGCTTCAGCACCGCGGCGAGGTCCGGGAGCACCACCGGCTTCACGAGCACGGCCGTGAAGAGCCGCTCCGGATCGTCGAAGCCGGCGTGGCCCGTCACCGCGAGGATCGGCACGGACGCGGTCTTCGTCTCCTCGCGGAGCTTGCGCGCGAGATCGCTCCCGCTCATGAGCCCGAGCGACAGATCGGTGATGACGACCCCCGGCCGACCGCGCTTGGCCACGAGCTCGAGGGCGTCCTCGCCGGACGCGCACCCCTCGACGTGATAGCCGCTGAACGAGAGGAACTCGCCGAGCAGCTCACGGCCGTCTTCGTGATCGTCGACGAGCAACACCCACGCGCTCTCCGCGTTCGTTGCCGACGTCCGCGCCTGGGTGGCCTGCATGTTCGAGAGGCTACCACCGTTCGCTCGCCCGAACGAACGCGACCCGACGAACCGGACGAACCGACGGTCGCACGTCCTCTGCCGTAACGGAGGCGCCGACCGTCGGCGAACGCCGACGGGTCGTCGTCGCGAAACGAAACGAGCCGCCGCGTGACGGCGCGAGGCGCGCGGGCGACGCGCCCGAGCTCGGTGCGTCCGGACGACCGGCGCCGGCCGCGACCGCTCGAGCGGAGCGTCGCCCTCCGCGCCGTCCTGCCGCGGAAGCTCCGCCGGAGTGGCGGCACCGCGCCACGAGTGTCGCGCGGTGACACGCGATCTTCGCCGGCGCGGCAGCGGTTACGGCGAATGTTCGGTGGCACGACCGTCGCTTGGCAACCTCGCGGAATACATCTTGAGACTGGCCCCGCGCACGCGGACTTGCCGCAGGAGAATCGTCATGCCGATCGAAGAGAAGAAGCCGGACGAGAACGCGACCCCGGACGTCGCGCCGGCCACGCCCGACAACGCGAGCTCGAACGCCGCGACGACGACGCCCGAGAGCGTGAGCGTCGCGCCGGAGATCCCCGCGCTGCCGGAGCAGGCCGCGCCTCCGACCGAGCAAGCGCGCGCGACGCAGCCGAACGACGCTCCTCGACCGCGCCGGCGCGGCTTCGCGGCGATGGACCGTGAGCGCGTGAAGCAGATCGCCAGCAAGGGCGGCCGCGCCGCGCACGCCGCCGGCACCGCGCACCAGTTCAGCAGCGACGAGGCGCGCGTCGCGGGGAAGAAGGGCGGTGAGGCCCCGCACGTCCGGCGCGGCGGCGTGCGCCGGCGCCCGCCGCCGGACGCCAACGCGGCGGCGAACCCTGGGCACGGCCAAGGAGGCCGCCACGATCAGGGAGAGCATCGCTGAGCCGACGTAGCCCGAGGAGCGGGCCGAGCGTGAGCGCCCGCTCACTCGGCCTCGGCGCGCAAGGCGATGACCGCGACGAGCGCGTCGACCAGCTCCTCGGGCTCGATCGGCTTCGCGACGTGGCGATCGAACCCGGCGGCGAGGACGCGACGCCGATCCTCCGCGCGCGCGTAGGCCGTCATCGCGACGAGCGGGACGCGGCGCGCGGCCTCGCTCGCCAGGGTGCGGACGCGCTCCGCGAACGCGTAGCCGTCCTCGCCGGGCATCGCGAGGTCCGACACCGCCACGTCGGGCGTGTGCTCCTCGAGCGCGGTCATCGCGGCCGCGACGCTGCTCGCCGCGAAGACGGTGGCGCCTGCGTCCTGCAGGATCATCCCGATGAGATCGCGCATGTCCCCGTCGTCGTCGAGCACGAGGACGTGGCGCCCCGCGAGGAGCTTCCGGGGCTCCGTCTTCAGGCGAGGCGGGCTTGGCGCCTCCGAGCGCTCCTCGTCGGCGGCGCGGGCGGTCGAGGGAGAGAGCGGCAACGTCACCGTGAACGTCGCGCCGCGCCCCCGCCCCTTGCTCTCGGCGCGGACGACGCCTCCGTGGAGCTCGGCGAGGTGACGGACGATGGCGAGGCCGAGCCCGAGGCCCCCGTGACGGCGGGTCGTGGAGCCGTCGAACTGCCGGAAGCGATCGAACACGTACGGTAGGAACTCGGGCTCGATCCCCTCGCCGCTGTCCTCGACGACGAGCTCCACGGCGTCGTCGAGGCGCGTCGCGCTCACGCAGACGGAGCCGCCGGCCGGGGTGAACTTCACGGCGTTCGAGAGGAGGTTCCACAAGATCTGCTGGACCCGATCCTCGTCGGCGATGATCGTGCCCGCCGCGCCGTTCACGCGCGTGGAGAGCGACACCCGCCGCGCCTGCGCCGCCGCGCGTACGGTCTCGACGGCCGCCTCGAGCGCGCCGGCGACGTCGACCGTCCCCGTCGACAGACGCAGCTTTCCGGTGACGATGCGCGAGACCTCGAGGATGTCCTCGACGAGCTGGACCTGCGCCTTGGCGTTCCGCAGGATGACGTCGAGGCCCTTCCTGAGCCGTTCGGCGTCGACGTCGCGCTCCTCCACGAGCACGCGCGACCAGCCGAGGATCGCGTTGAGCGGGTTGCGCAGCTCGTGGGAGACCGTCGCGAGGAACTCGTCCTTCGAGCGGCTCGCGCTCTCGGCGGCCGCGCGGGCACGGCGCTCGCTGGCGAGCAGCGCGGCGCGCTCCCCCTCGACG
>JAHBWF010000147.1 GCA_019637105.1 Labilithrix sp. | reverse complement strand
ATCCGCGAGATCGGCGTGCGTGAGGAGCACCTGCGCGACCGGGATCTTCGCGCGATCGAAGGCCTCCTCGTAGGCGCGCATCAAGAGGCTTTGCCCGGCCGACGCCGCGGCCTGGAGCCTCGCCATCTCCTTCGGGCGCGCGCGGTAGCCGAGCTTCCTCGCGCCGAGCGCGATCGCGCCGCTCGAGACGAGCACGACGAGCTTGCCGGCGTCCCGGAGCGCCCGGACCGCGCGGGCGAGCCGGTCGTACGGGCTCTCGCGCCGGCTCGTCGCGGACGGCTCCTCGGTCGCGAGCGTGCTCGAGCCGATCTTGACGACGACGCGCCTCGCATCCCGGAGGGCGGCGCGCGGCTCGCTCATGCGCGTACGTTGGACAACGTCTCGTCGAACGCGGCGTCGAGGCGTCGGACGAGCCAGCCGGGGGCGCTCGCGATCGAGATGAGCACGCCGTCGACGATCTGCGTGGTCTGGTCGCGCAGGTCCTCCGGCCCGAACGGCGGGTTCTCGCGCGAGCCCTTGCCCTCCGTCGTGAGCGCCTGGACGAGCGCCTGATCGATCGCCCGGCGCACGCGGCGCGCCTCCTCGACGTCGATGCGGACGGAGCGCGCGATGCGCGCCGTGTCGAGGTAGCGCTCGAGCAGGTGACCGAGCACGAACGTGCCGAGCGCCGTGCGGACCGGCCCGAGCATCGCGAGCGGGCCGAACCGGCCGAGCACGCGCGTGACCGCGAACGTCACGCCCTGCTGGATGTAGCCCTTCGCGCCCTCGACGGCGCTCCCCTCCACCAGGGCCGCGCGCGCGTCGGGCGTCAGCGAGAGCCCGTGCCGCGCGGTGAGGTCGTGGACGAGCGCGCCGCGGACGCGCCGCACGATCGCGTCGGGGACCCACGGGAGCGGGACGACGCCCGAGGCCGCGCCGAGCACCGTGTACGTCCCGAGCCGGCCGCCGCCGAACTGCGGGCGCCCGAGGGTGTCGCTCCGGCGCGAGGCGATCCCCTCCTCGGCCTCTTCCACGGTCGCGCTCGCGGCGTTGTCCTTGCTCATCGAGGCCAACGTTACCGCAAAACCTCACGAGAGCGCGCGAAACGCCGGCACGAGCTCCACGACGGCCACGCCGGCGCCGTCGCAGAGGGAGACGAGCTCGCTCGTCGTCATCGTCTCGCCGAGGTCCACGACGAGGTGGGCGCCGTGGGCCTCGATCCGCGCCCCGCGGCTCGCGAGCGCAGGCGTCAGCGCGTCGATCGAACCGTCCACGCGCGCCACGAAGCGCCGCTCCGCGGCGGCGAGCTCCGCGGGGGGGCCCTGCGCCTCGGTCCGGACCGCCGACGCGACGATCGCCTCGTCGGCCTGCTGCGCGAGCGGGCTCGTGAGCGGCACGCGCGGCGCGAAGACGATCCAGGCGCGATCGGCGAGCGCCTCGGCGAGCACCCTCGCGTACGCCGCGGCGAGCTCGTCGGCGAGGCCCCCGAGGGGGTCGTCGAGCGCGATCACCTCCGCCGAGGTCGCGAGCGCCGCCGCGACGTTCGTCGCGCGCCGCGCGTGGGGCACGAGCCGCGACAGCTCGGCCCGCGCCATCGCGCGGAGCTGGAGCTTGGCGATCGCCGCCTCGGCGCTCTCGCGCGCGTCCAGCGCCGGGACGCCGGACAGGCGGGCGCTCCACTGGACGTACTCCGTCACCGTCCAGCGCGGCGGGAGCGGCGGATCCATCGCCGCCCCCGCGACGACGCCGCGCGCGACCGCCAGCGCCGCGGCCACCCCGCGGACCGTGAGCGCGCCGCGGACGACGCTCGCGAGGCCCGTCGCCGCGTCGAACAGCGCCCGCGGCGCCCCGAGGACGAGCAGGTGCTCGCCCGTCGCCCGGAACGACAGCCCGTCGCACGCCGGCACCCCGTCGACGTCGACGCGGAGGTCGTCCGCGACGAGCAGCGGCTCGGATCGGAGGAGGGCGACGGCGTCGGCGCTCAAGCCCCCGACGATACCACGGGCGGGCGCCCCGACCGGCGGGCGCGGGGACGTCGCCGCGCTCCTCGGCGCCGGATCGCCGACTTGGCCGCCAGGGGGCGCCCGCGCTAGCGTCCTCGCCATGCGGAAAGCCTGGCTCCTCCCGCTCAGCCTCACGGTGGTCGCCGCGCTCGGGGGCGCGTGCAAGGACGAGCCGGCGCGCCCCGCCGTGCTCGCCGACGCGCCGGCGCAGCCGTCTCGGGGAGGCGGCAGCAGCGCCAGCGACGGCGCCGCCGAGGAGGAGGACGACGCGGGCGACGCGGGCAGCTGCACGTCCCTCGAGAACACGGGGTTCGAGGTCGAGGAGCTCGCGGTGAACGACGACCTGCCCCCCGGCACCGGCGGTACGATCGCCGACGGCGTCTACGACATCAGCACGGTGCGGGTCTACCAGGGCGCCGCCGGCCTGCCGGGCCCGACGGGGAACACGTACCAGGGCTCGATCCGCGTGACCGATCAGCTCTACGAGCGCGTGGTCACGCTCCGGAGCTCCGCCGGCGCGGGCGCCGAGACCCGGAGCTCGGGCACCTTCACGCCGGAGGGCAGCAACGCGACCATCGCCATCGCGTGCCCCTCGCCCCTCCAGGAGCAGGTGACGTACACCGCGCTGGACAGCTCCCTCGTGGTCTCGAACCTCGTCACGAAGACGTCGTTCGTCTTCACGAAGAGACCTTGACCCCGCGTCTTTTTGGTAAGCTCCCGCCCGCCATGAGCCTCGTCCACTCCCTCCGCCACGTCGCCCTCGCCACCGCCGTCACCACGTTCGCCGCGATCAGCGCGGTCGCCTGCGGGGGCGGAGAGGAACCGAAGACCGCCAAGGTCGCCTCCGGGCCGATGCCCGAGGGCGAGACGTGGACCGGCGTCTACTACCACCCGGTGTACGGCTACCTGCACCTGCAGGAGGAGGGCTCGAACGTCGTCGGGCGCTGGAAGCGCGCCGACCAGAGCCACTGGGGCGAGCTCAGCGGGACGGTCTCGGGCAACGTGCTCCACTACACGTGGAAAGAGCACAAGATCGGGATGGTCGGCGCGAGCGCGACGACGAAGGGCAAGGGCTACTTCGTCTACAAGCTCAACGAGGAGAACTTCGGGGAGCTCGACGGCGAGTTCGGGCTCAACGACTCCGAGGTCGGCAGCAACTGGAAGAACAAGAAGCAGCCCCGCATGGAAGTGGACCTCAAGTCGATCGGCGGCGACTCCGAGGGCGTCACGCCCGGCCAGCTCAGCGAGTAGCGCCGGCGCTCCGAGGCCGCTCCGCCCGCGCACGACGACGCGCGCGGCGCCGACTTATCGAACTTACCGAACGCTCGAGCTGGGATCTCCCCCCGCGCGGCGCCGCGTGCTCGTCGCCCCGCGTCATCGGGCGCGCGGGCCGCCGAATGGCGGTGGAAGCGCGACGGCGGAGACGCTAAGAAGCGCGGTCATGACGATGCCCCTCGAGCATCCGGATACGTTCGTTCGCCGTCACGTCGGGCCGAGCCCCGAGGACCAGTCCCGGATGCTCAAGGCGATGGGCGTCACGTCCCTCGACACGCTCGTCGCGGACACCGTGCCCAAGTCGATCCGCCTCCAGCGCGCGCTCGACCTCGGCCCTGGGATGACCGAGGCCGCCCTCCTCGAGCGCGCCCGAACGATCGGCCAGAAGAACGAGATCTACCGCTCGTACATCGGCATGGGCTACTCGGACTGCGTCACCCCGCCGGTGATCCTGCGCAACGTCCTGCAGAACCCGGGCTGGTACACGCAGTACACGCCCTACCAGGCCGAGATCGCGCAGGGCCGCCTCGAGGCGCTCCTCAACTTCCAGACGATGGTGATCGATCTGACCGGCCTCCCGATCGCGAACGCCTCGCTCCTCGACGAGGCGACCGCCGCCGCCGAGGCGATGCACCTCGCGTACGAGTTCAAGGGCGCCGACGACAAGAAGGTCTTCTTCGTCTCCTCCGGCTGCCACCCGCAGACGATCGACGTCGTGACGACGCGCGCCGAGGCCCTCGGCCTCACGGTCCGCGTCGGCGATCACGCCTCGGCCGATCTCACGGGCGTCTTCGGGGCGCTCGTCCAGTACCCGGCGACCGACGGCGCGGTGCTGTCGTACCGCGCGTTCGGGGAGCAGGTGCACGCGGCCGACGCGCTCTTCGTGATGGCCGCGGACGTCCTCGCGCTCGCCGTCCTCCAGCCTCCCGGCGAGATGGGCGCCGACGTCGCCGTCGGCACCACGCAGCGCTTCGGCGTCCCGCTCGGCTACGGCGGCCCGCACGCGGCGTACTTCGCGTGCAAGAGCGAGTTCGTCCGCAAGCTGCCCGGCCGCATCATCGGGCTCAGCCAGGATGCGCGGAACAAGCCGGCGCTCCGGATGGCGCTCCAGACGCGCGAGCAGCACATCCGCCGCGAGCGCGCGACGAGCAACATCTGCACGGCCCAGGCGCTGCTCGCCGTCGTCGCGAGCATGTACGCCGTCTATCACGGGCCGAAGGGCATCCGCGCCATCGCCGAGCGGGTGCACGCCCTCACCGCGACGCTGCGCGAGGGCGTCTCGAAGCTCGACCTGAAGGTCGCGCACGACGCCTTCTTCGACACGCTCCGCGTCGAGGGCACCGAGAAGAACGTCGCCGACTGGCTCGCCGCGGCCGACAAGAAGCGGATCAACCTCCGGCGCCTGTCGCCGACCGTCGTGACCGTCGCCCTCGACGAGACGACGAGCCTGCGCGACGTCGGCGACCTCGTCGACGTCTTCTCGCTCGGGAAGGTCGCCGAGGACTTCGAGACCGTCGCGGAGATGTTCCGCCGCGCCATCCCGAAGGAGCTCGAGCGCAAGAGCTCCTACCTCACGCACCCCGTCTTCAACCAGCACCACTCCGAGACGGAGATGCTCCGCTACGTGCGCAAGCTCGAGGGGCGCGACCTGTCGCTCGTGCACTCGATGATCCCGCTCGGCTCCTGCACGATGAAGCTGAACGCGACCGCCGAGATGATGCCCATCACCGACGCGTGGTGGAACCGCATCCACCCCTTCGCGCCGCTGTCGCAGGCGAAGGGCTACGCGCAGATCTTCGCCGAGATGGAGCGCTCGCTCGCCGAGATCACCGGCCTGCCGGCCGTCTCGTTGCAGCCGAACGCGGGCGCCCAGGGCGAGTACGCCGGGCTGCTCGTCATCAAGAAGCACCACCAGGCGAACGGGCAGGGCCACCGCGACGTGTGCCTGATCCCCGCCTCGGCGCACGGCACGAACCCGGCCTCCGCCGTCATGGCCGGCCTCAAGGTCGTCGTCGTCAAGACCGACGCGAACGGCAACATCGACGTCGCCGATCTCGAGGCGCGCGCGAAGGAGCACGGGGCGAACCTCGCGGCGATCCAGGTCACCTACCCGTCGACGCACGGCGTCTTCGAGGAGGAGATCAAGAAGATCTGCGCGATCGTCCACGAGCACGGCGGTCAGGTCTACATGGACGGCGCCAACATGAACGCGCAGGTCGGCCTCTGCCGCCCCGGCGACATCGGCGCGGACGTCGTGCCACATCAACCTGCACAAGACGTTCTGCATCCCGCACGGCGGCGGCGGCCCCGGCATGGGGCCGATCGCGGTGGCGGCGCACCTCGGCAAGTATCTGCCGGCGAAGCCCGTCGTCGAGCCGCGCTCGCCCGACGCCGTCGGCCCGATCGCCGCCGCGCCGTGGAGCAGCGCGAGCATCATCCTGATCTCGTGGGCGTACATCCAGATGATGGGCGGCTGGGGCCTGACGCAGGCGACCAAGGTCGCCATCCTCAACGCCAACTACGTCGCGCACCGCCTCGGGCCGCACTTCCCGGTCGTCTACGTCGGCGCCAAGGGCAAAGTCGCGCACGAGTGCATCCTCGACGTGCGTCCCTTCAAGCGCAGCGCGGGCGTCGAGGTCGACGACGTCGCCAAGCGCCTGATGGACTACGGCTTCCACGCGCCGACGATGTCGTTCCCGATCGCCGGGACGTTGATGGTCGAGCCGACCGAGAGCGAGTCGCTCGCCGAGATCGATCGCTTCTGCGACGCGATGATCGCGATCCGCGAGGAGATCCGGCAGATCGAGGAGGGCAAGTGGCCGCGCGAGGACAACCCGCTCAAGCACGCGCCGCACACGATCGAGGCGTGCATCTCGGACGAGTGGACGCACCCGTACTCGCGCGACGTCGCCGCCTACCCCGCGCCGTGGACGCGGGACGCCAAGTTCTGGCCGTCGGTCTCGCGCCTCAACAACGCGCTCGGCGACCGGAAGCTCGTCTGCTCGTGCCCGCCGATCGAAGAGTACGCGGCGGAGTGAGCCGGCCGGCCGCGCGCGGACGTCGCGACCGCGCGCGCCCGGTCCGCGCGCCCGGGGTCACGCGGGGTCGATGTCGACGTCGCAGTTGAGCTGATCGCCCAGCTCCTCGAGCGCGTGGCGCAGCGCCTTCACGCTGACGTTCTTCGGGACGAGCATGAGGATCTCCATCGTGAAGACCGGCGTCCCCATGAAGGGCGCCGACTCGAGCCGCGTGACGAGCTCCTCGACGTTGACGCCGTGCTCGCGCAGGTACGACGTGACGCGGTGCACGATGCCCGGCTGATCCATCGAGTACGTCTTGAGGCGGAACGGGACGCCCTCGCGCTGCGCGGGCGCGCCGTCCTTGGGAGACGGCGTCGCGAACTCGATCGCGAGGCCGATGCTCGGCGCGGCCTCGGCGAGGCGCCTCTTCACGTCCTCGAGCACGGCGCTCGTGCCCTCGACGAGCGCGATGAGCGCGAACTGACCGCGGAGGTTCACCATCCGCGTGTCGGCGAGGTTGGCGCCGGCGGCGTGTACGTGCCCGGTGAAGTCGGACGCGATGCCGGGACGATCCGGGCCGACGGCGGTGACGACGAGCTCGAGCGACATGAATTCCTCCGGAGGTGGCCATGGTACACTCGGTCGCGAGGAGAGGGGCGCTTGGACGAACTTCGCGGATCGCGGGCACGGGGCATGGTCGGCGCGGGGGCGGCGAAGAGGACGCAGGCGCGGCCGTCGCGTCGGTCGCTGCGCCTCGGCGTGGTGGCGGCGATGGGCCTCACGCCGGCCCTCGCGCTCGGCTGGGTCGGCTGCGCCGACGACAGCGAGGGCAGCCTCGGCGGCCCGATCTACGTCGATCCCGGCGGGACGTACGGCGCGGAGGTCACGGTCACCGTGATCGGCCGCGGCCGCGTCACGTCCAGCGTCCCGGGCCTCGATTGCCCGGGCAGGTGCTTCACCAAGCACGTCTTCGCGAGCGCGACGGCCGACGGCGCGGCGGGCGCGATCTCGCTGAAGGCGACGCCGACGCCGGGCTTGAAGTTCAGGGGCTGGTCGTTCGGCACCGAGCCCGTCGGCACGCGCGGCCGCGGCCCCGCGAACTGCAACCCGATCCTGCGCGCGGCCGTCGATCCCGGCGTCGACGCGAGGGCGATCGAGATCGACCTGCCCTACGGCGAGACGGCCGGCGTCGTCCCGGCCGGGCAGGAGGGCCCGTGCGTCGACTTCACGAACGTGCCGGTCGTCTACAACGTCACCGCGACGTTCGACACCGACCCGCCCGCCGAGCTCGACGCCGGTCCGGACGGCAGCGCCGGCGGCGAGACGGTCTACGAGCCGCCGAGCGGCGTCGTGGCCGGGCGCGACGTCGGCGTCACGCAGGGCGGCTACCTCTACTGGCACCTCACGGTGAACGGGCAGAGCCGCGTCGGGTTCGGCTCGAACCCGCGGGGCTTCGCGCCGCAGACGCCCGACTACATCGTGAGCGCCATGCCGATCACGCTCTTCGAGGTCGACGCCTACGGCGTCGTGTACCAGACGAGCAACGGCGCGATCAGCGTGGTGCGCTACGGCTCCACGTCGCCGACGACGATGGGCGGCTCGCCGCCGACGTGCACGGCGCTCGCGGTGGACACGAGCTACAACGTGTACTGCCGCACGACGAGCACGATCGTGCAGTGGCTCTTCCCGAGCTACACGACGGGGACCGTGCTCTACACGGAGGTCCCGAACGGCGCCGATCTGCACGTCGAGTCGGCGGCGGGCTCGCTGTACTTCTCGGGCGCGGGAGAGATCCTCTCGCTCCCGATCGTGGGCGCCAGCGGCTCCCCGGCGACGCCCACGACGATCGCGAGCGACGCCGTCGGCGCCACCGATCTCGAGGCGAACGGGGCGCGCTTCTTCTGGCTCCAGCCGGGCGGCTCCGTCCACGCGTCGTCGTCCAAGTCCCCCGGGTCGTCGACGTACGACACCGACGTGCCCCCGTCGCTCTTCCGCCACCTCGCGGAGGACAAGAGCAGCTCGTCGTACTTCTGGGCGGCGAGCGCGTCGGCGATCTACCACGCGTACTACCTCGGCGGCACGGGCGCCGGCGCGACGCAGCCGTTCCGGACGGGCCTCAGCGGCGTCGCCGGCATGACCGCGGACAGCAGCTACGTGTACACGTCGCACAGCGACGGCACGATCCGCCGCACGAGCCTGGTCGGCTTCTGACGCGCGGCGCCGGCCGGGCCGCGGCCGGCCGCGCCCCGCATCGCGGCGCTCCCCGCGCGACGGCGTCCCGACGGGGACCGCGGCGCGCGGCGCCTACTGCGCGGGGCGCGTCGTGGCGTTGGGCGTCTGCTTGTCGCGGCAAACGACGTGCTGCTTCGACGTGAGGCCGCCGCTGGTGCCGCTCGAGTCGCCGAGGAGGAGCCGGCAGTCCTTGTCCGACTCGCACCCCATGTAGAGGCACTGGCCGCCGACGCAGGAGTAGAACGAGTAGCCCTTCGGGTTACCGCACTCGAGATCCGTCTGGCAGGGGACGATGCACTTGCCGTCGGTCCCGCACGTCGCCTCGACGTTGCGGGTCGCCGCGATGCACTCGCGGGTCGTCTGGCACCCGCCCTCGACGCACTTGTTCTGCAGGCAGCGCTCGAAGCCCGGGCAGTCGCCGTCGCCCTGGCAAGGCGGCTGGCACTTGCCGCTGATGCAGGACAGATCGCTGCCCGAGCCGCCGCAGTCGCCGTCGCTCGCGCACTCTGCGCACTTGCCGCCGAGGCACTTCGAGCCGTTGCCGCCGGCCGCGCACGAGCTGTCGCTCGTGCACTTCACGACGCACCGGCCGCTCTCGCAGTCGCGGGAGCTCGCGTCGCACACGCAGAGCGCCTCGTACTGCTCGCAGGCCGCGGGGCTGCCGCCTCGGCCCGCCTGGAAGGCGTCGCAGCTCTGCTTCAGGCTCTCGCACCCCGCCGGCGGCGTGTCGCAGCAGTCGCTCGCCTGCTGGCACTCGGTGATCGCGCACTCCTTGCCGGTCTGCGTGACGTTGAAGACGCCGACGACGCACACGCCGCCGCCGCTCGGGCTGCCGCTCGGCATGCACGCGAGGCTGGCGGCGCAGTCGTTCGTCGTCTGGCACGCCTCACCCTTCCGCGCGAGGCGAGACGGGACGGCCGCCGTCGGATCGTCGTCACCGCATCCGCTGTTGAACGACGCGGCGAGCGCGCCGACGACCACCACTGTCGATGCAATCCAAGCAGCCTTTAAGTTCATTCCACCCTCGAGGAGCCCGCCCAGGACGGCTCCGGCGCCGCGATCCCGCACCCCACGGCCAGCCCGAGCGTATCGGGGCCGCGCCCGAGGGGCAACAGGCCCCAGCTCCGCGCCGTCGGTCCCGCCGAT
Organism: Labilithrix sp.; assembly: GCA_019637105.1. Classification (GTDB taxonomy): domain Bacteria; phylum Myxococcota_A; class Polyangia; order Polyangiales; family Polyangiaceae; genus Labilithrix. Next base: position 8,652 of record JAHBWF010000147.1, on the reverse strand, counting down.
CCGCGGTATGCTCGCCGCCGCGATGCCCGTCTCGGCAGCTCACGCGAAGGATCCCGCCGTCGCCGGACCGCTCGGCGGCCTGGCGCTCTCGGCGGTGCGCGCGGCGACGCCGATGATGATCGTGCGCGCGGTGCGCTGGTACCGCGATCTCGCGCGGCTCGGCATCCACCTGCCCTTCTTCCTGGTGCACGACTTCGGGCTGCTCTACGCGGCGCCGAAGGAGCAGCTCGAGATCGGCGCTCGACCGGGGCTCGACGGCGTGGCCTCGCGCGTCCCCCGGTCGGCCGAGCTCCTCGCGGGCTACCGCTCCGTCCTCGGCGAGGTGGCGCAGAGCGAGGCGAGCTCGCGGGCCCGCAGCATGCGCCTCAGCGACGACCTCGTCGTCGTCGTGCTCGCGCGCGTCCTCGGCTCGCTCGTGCAGCGCGCCAACGTCAAGCCGCCGTACCCGGCGACGCTCCCGCTCGATCCCGAGATGGTGCGCGACCTCGATCCGCAGCTCGCCGGGCTCTTCGGGGCGGTCCCGCGCAACTTCGAGATGACGATGCTCGACGGCCTGGCGCGGTCGCGCCTGCACGTCCTCACGCTCGCGGACGCGCTCGACCTCGACACCCTCCGTCTCCTCGGGATGCTCGGCCCGGAGTCGACGGCCGCCGGCGCGCTCGCGCACGTCGATCTGCTCGCCGCGATCTCGAGCCCGGCGGCGAACGACATCGTCAACTTCTCGCTCGAGCTCCTGCCCAGCGTGCTCGAGACGCGCCGCGCGAAGGCGACCGGCACGCACGCCGTCCACGGCTACGCCGGCATCGGCAACAAGGGATCGCTCGACTCGCTCGTGCTCACCGAGCTCGCGTGGGACGAGAGCGAGTTCGCGCGGCGGATGATCGAGAACGAGGTCCTCTACTACACGCGCGAGCAAGCGCCCGACGAGGCGCGCCGCCTCCACTATCTCCTCATCGACGCGTCCGCCTCCATGCGCGGCGATCGTCAGGTGTTCGCGCGCGGGCTGTCGATCGCGCTCGGCAAGAAGCTCCAGCTCGCGGGCGAGGAGGTGTGGATGCGCTTTTTCGACTCGCGCCTCTACGACGTCCAGCGGTCGCGACCGGGCCAGCTCCCGGCGGCGTACATCCTCGGGTTCAAGGGCGAGCGCGGGCGCAACCCGGCGCGCGTCTTCGCCCAGCTCGCGACCGAGCTCGCGCTGCTCCGCGCGCGCGATCAGCGCGACCCCGTCGTTCACCTCATCACGCACGCGGCGCTCCACGTGCCCAGGCAGCTCGTCCAGGAGGTCCGCCGCCAGGCGCACCTCTTCGGCGTCTTCATCCTGCCGAGCGGCGGGGCGCTCGACCTCGAGTACCTCGACCTGCTCGAGGGGCACGCCGTCGTCGACCACGCGACGCTCACGGAGAAGAACGCGCGCGCCGCCGCCGCGACGAAGATCGTCGACGCGGCCGCCGAGCTGAACGACCGCGTCCCGGCGTCGCTCGCGCCGCGGAGCATGCGCCCGAGCGACGGCGACGCGCCGCCGTCGCTCCGCCCGCCGCGGGCGTCGATGCCGCCGTCGGCGCCGCGCTGACGCGCGCTCAGCGGCGCTCGCGCTTCTTGCCGCGACCGCGCGTGCCGTGTCGGAGGATCGTCGGATCGCGCGGCGGGCCCTTGCTCTGTTGGACCAGCGCCTTGATCCGCTTCATCTCCTCGCCGAACGCCTTCTTCATCTGCGTGTCGTCGACGTTCGCGAGGATCGCGTCGCGGAGCTCGGGGATCTTCACCTTCTCCGCCCACGCGGCGTAGCGCTCGAACATCGGCGCCGAGAAGCGACGCGCCACGGCCTTGGGCGCGGAGCCGAGCGCCTCGACGAGCGCCTTGTGCCCGGGGTAGCGGAACGCCGAGCGCGGCGCGTCGTGCGCGAGGTCGTACGCCGCCTGGAGCAGGCGGAGCGGCGGCCCGGGATCGTCCGTCGCGAACGTCTCGAGCCACGCCGGCTCCGCGAGCGCGCGGATGACCGCGGTCGCGTGGAAGTAGCGATCCATCCAGGGCTCGACGCGCTCGGCGAGCTCGCCCTTCATCGCGCTGCCGAGCGCCGCGAGGGCGAGCGGGACCGCGTCGCGCACGCGGAACCGCGGGTCGTCCGCCTTCTCCTCGAGGAGCGCGAGCGCGCGCTCGCGGACGGCGCCCTCCTCCGCGGACGTCGCCCGCGCGCCGACGGCGAGGACGCCGCACACGCTGACGAACTCCTTGCCCGACGCGCCGCGCGCCTCGTCGGGCGGGAGGCTCGCCATCGCGTAGGCGAGCTCGTCGCTCCGCGCTCCGAGGCGCGCGCACTCGTGCGCGAACGCGAGCCCGAGGTTCATGTTCACCCGCGGCCCGGGCAGCCCCGACTGGAGCTCGAGCTGGCGGTAGAGGTCCGCGCGCTTGCCCGCGATCGCTCGGTCCAGCGCGGCGGCGAGCTCCGCGCTCCTCAGCCCCTCGGCCTTCGTCATGCGAGGAGCACGTCTATCACAAGGAGATCCGGCGGCAGCCCCTGCTGGATTCGAACCAGCGACCGAGTCATTAGAAATAACTTGCTCTATCCAGCTGAGCTAAGGGGCCTCGAGCGGCGCGTCCGCGGGCGCGCCGTCCGTGGGAAACATACCGCGACGCTCCAGCCCTTCCAACCCCCGCGGCCCCGGCCGCGACGTCACCGCCCGCGTCGCTCTCGAGCGCGGAGGAACGCCTCGAGCATCGCGTCGATGCGGCGCTCGAACGCCTCCTCGAGCTCCGGCGTCGCCTTGCGGCCGAGCGCGCCGGCGAAGGCGCGATGGCCGAGCGTCCACATCAAGGTGAGCGCGAACGACGCGATCAGCAAGAACTCGAGGTCCTCGCGCGGGGCCGTCGAGCGCGCCTCGAGGGCGTCGGCGAGGAGCCGGAGGCCCTGCATCCGGTGCGGGAAGAAGTCGTCGGCCGCCGCGCGCCCGCTGAGCACCGCCCACGTCACGAGGCGGAGCGTCGCCGGATCCGCCGCGCCCTCGACGATCGCGCGCCGGTGCGCGCCGAGCAGCGCCTTCGTGTCCGCGTCCTCCGAGACGAGGTCCACGACGATCGGCACGAGCTTGTCGCGGAGCGCCTGGAAGCGGCGCTCGAGCGTCGCCTCGACGAGCGCCGAGTACGTCCCGAAGTAGTGGGTGACGAGCGCGTGGCTCACGCCCGCCTCCCGCGCGACGTCCTTCAGCCCGGCCACGTCGGGGAGCCGGGTCGCGAACACACGCTCCGCCGCCCCGAGGATCAACGCGCGCGCCTCCTCCGGCGAGCGACGCGCGCGCTTTCCCTCCGTCTTCGCGGGGCGCGCCTTCTCGCCGGCTCCGCGCGGCTCCGACCTCCGGGGCATGAGCCCGAACCTACCCACTATTGTCACACTTGACAACACCTGCCTCGGCACTATTGTCATGTGTGACAACAAAGGAGCTCCCCATGACCGCGCTCGCCCGCTCGCTGCAGCCCGTCGTCCCCTCGCTCCCCGAGCGCGCCCGCGCGGCGCTCGGCGCGCTCTGGATCCTCGCGCGCGATCACGACCGCCTCGATCAGGTCCTCGTGATGACCCGGGCCGTCAACGCGGGCTCGGTCGCGCGCGCCGTGACGCGCATCGCGGCGACCGAGGAGGGCCGGCGGCTCTTCGCCGAGCGCCCGCGCATCGACCGGGCGCACGTCGACTTCGACGCGCTGCGTCGGCTCCCCGACGGCACGCTGGGGCGCGAGTACACGCGGTTCCTCGACGACAACGGGATCACGCCCGACGCGTTCCAGGAGCTCCCGGCCGTCGAGGACGAGCGCGCCGCGGCGATCATCCTGCGCATGCGCCAGACGCACGACCTCTGGCACGTCCTCACCGGCTACACGCCGGACGTGCGCGGCGAGCTCCTCCTCCAGGCCTTCACGTACGCGCAGGTCCGGATCCCGAGCGCGCTCGTCCTCGTCGTGTTCGGCACGCTGCGCTGGATGAAGCTCGATCGCGCGTACTTCGCCGCGCTCCGCGAGGCGTACCGGCGCGGCGCGGCCGCGAGCTACCTCCCCACGTTCCGCTGGGAAGAGCACTGGGGGACGCCGGTGAGCGAGCTCCGCGCGATGCTCCGTTGCCCGGCGTGAGCGCGCCCGGACGCGCGGCGCGCCGTCAACGCTGCGACGGGTTGGCCGGGGTGCACATGCGGACGGGACAGCTCCCGTTCGATCCCACGCATTGGCAGAGCCCCCCGCCGCAGTGGCACGCGTCCGAGCAGACGTTGCTCGGCTGATTGAACGGGGGGCAGGCGCCACTCGGGAGACACGCCACGCCCGCCGACGCGTTCGGCGCGAAGCAGCACTTCAGTGCCGACGGACAACCTCCGCAGTCCGGCGGCGGCGGCCTCTCGGGACACGGCCCCGCGTCCAGGCGGCCCCCGTCCGGAAGGAGCGGCTTGCCGTCCGACGTCGCGTCGCGGACCGCCCCGTCGAGCGGGAGCGGCGGCGGCGGCGGCGCCGAGGCGTCCCTCTCCAGCGCGCAGTCGTCGCCGGAGCACCGGTCGAGCACGGCGGAGACGCACGTCCCCCCCACGCACGTCTCGTCGTCGGCGCACCGCGTCCCCAAGCAGGCGCGAGCGAGCACGATCGGCACGCGGAGCGAGCGATGGCGGACGTAGCCGACGCGCCGGCGCGCGACGATGCACCCGTCGACGCGATCGGGCGGCCGGCACTCGCTGGTCGGCCGCTCGACCCCGAGCGCCACCTCGAGGACGACGTCGTCGGAGGCGCCGGGGATGAGGACGATCGACCCGAGGTCGAATCCTCTCGGACCGGGCTCGCCGCAGGCGTTGCTCTCGGTGACGACCTGCGCGAGGGCGAGCTCCTCGGCGCTCGCGGCGAGCCGGATCGAGACGCCGTTCGTCGTGACCGTCGCGCAGTCGACGTCGGTCGAGAGCGTGACGAAGAGCTCCGTCGGGGCGTAGCAAGCCCACACCACACCGAGGGTGAGCGCGCAGACGAACGCGCGCTTCGAGGCGCGTGCCGAGAGCTTCGACCGCATACACCGAGCGTACGCGATCGCGCGCCGGGCGTGTACGGCGAGCGCTCGGGCGGGCCCCGGCCTCGGTCGGGTCCCGGCCTGCCTCGCGCCGCGGGCCGGACCGGCGGCGCGGCGTCAGCCGCGGAGCATCTCCTCCCAGTGGCCGGGCGGCGTCACGCGCGGCGCGGCGTCGGCGCGCGTCGACTGCGAGACGGGCGCGAACGACGCCTTGTAGAGCGGGGCGTGCGCGATCTCGAACCCGGCCGCCGTCGTCAGCCCGAGCTCGAGCTCGCCGACGTTCGGCCACCGCGCGTCGGGCGCGCGGAGGAGCGCCGCGTGGACCACGCGGGCGATCGGCCCCGGGACCCACGGCGCCGCCTGCTGCACGTGCGGGACCTGCGCCTGGCCGACGAGGAACGCCATGAAGGATCCCGAGCGGGCGAAGGCCACGTTGCCGGTGAGCGCGTGGTAGAGCACCATGCCGAGGCTGAAGACGTCGGTGCGGGCGTCGACGCGCTTGGCGTTCTCCGCCTGCTCCGGAGACATGTAGTGCGGCGTCCCGAGGAGCGCGCCCGACGACGTGAGCGAGTCGATCCCGGCGTCCTGGATCTTCGCGAGGCCGAAGTCCGACACCTTCACCACCACGAGGCCGTCCTCCTCTTCGAGGAACAGGTTGGAAGGCTTGATGTCGCGGTGGATGATGCCCGCCGCGTGCCCGGCGGCGATCCCGCGGCACGCCTGGATCACGAGCGGGACGGCGACGCTCGGCTCGAGCACCTTCACGCGCGCGAGGAGCTGCCCCAGGTCCTCGCCGCGCATCCGCGGCATTACGAGGTACGGCGCGCCCGTGACGTCGTCGACGCCCGCGTCGATCAGCGACAGCACGTTCTTGTGCACGAGCCGCGCCGTGGCGTCGATCTCGCGCGCGAAGCGCGCGCGCGTCTCGGCGGCGGCGGACGGCGCGTTGGGCCCGACGAGCAGCGTCTTGATCGCCACGAGGTTCCCGCGCTCGTCGGCGGCCTCGAACACGGCGCCCATCCCGCCGCTCCCGAGCTTCGGCCCGAGCACGTACCGGCCGCCGAGCACCGTCCCGGGCGGGATCGTCGGGATGGAAGGTCGCGCCATCGGGCCGGATCCTACAATGTTTCGACGACCGGCGTCGGCCCGTCCGCTTCCCCTCGCGCTCGCGGGGAGCCGCGCGCAGTGCTAGCTGTCGATCGCGTGAGCGAGCGCGGCTTCGACTTCGACTTCGCGATCATCGGCTCCGGCTTCGGCGGGAGCGTCTCCGCGCTGCGCCTCGCGGAGAAGGGCTACAGCGTCGCCGTCCTCGAGATGGGCAAGCGATGGTCGAAAGACGACTTCCCCCGCACGACGTGGGACGTCCGGAGATACCTCTGGCGCCCGCGGCTCGGCCTCCACGGCATCCTCCAGATGACGCTGGTGAAGGACGCCTTCTTCCTCCACGGCGCGGGCGTCGGCGGCGGCAGCCTGGTCTACGCGAACACGCTGCTCGTCCCGCCGGACGAGGCGTTCGCCGATCCGCGCTGGGTCGGGCAAGACTGGAAGGCCGCGCTCGCGCCCCACTACGCGACGGCCAAGAGGATGCTCGGCGTGACGGAGAGCCAGGTCGTCGTCGAGACGGACAGGATGCTGAAGGAGGTCGCCGACGAGATGGGCCGCGGCCACACCTGGAAGAAGGCCGACGTCGGCGTCTTCTTCGGCGAGCCGGGCAAGACGGTGCCCGATCCGTTCTTCGACGGAGAGGGACCTCCGCGGACCGGCTGCACGCTGTGCGGCGGCTGCATGGTGGGCTGCCGCGTCGGCGCGAAGAACTCGCTGGATCAGAACTACCTGTACCTCGCGGAGAAGAGGGGCGTGACGATCCAGCCCGAGTCGCGCGTCGTCGACGTGACGCCGCGGAGCGGCGGCGGCTACGAGCTCACGATCGAGACGTCGACCGCCTGGATCAAGCGGCGCCGCACGCTCCGCGCGCGCGGCGTCGTCGTCGCGGGCGGTTCGTACGGGACCGTGGATCTGCTCATGCGGTGCAAGGACCGCGGCTCGCTCCGCAAGCTCTCGCGGCGGCTCGGGAGCTACCTCCGGACGAACAGCGAGGCGCTCCTCGGCGTGCGCTCGAACGAGCCCGACGTCGACTACTCGAAGGGCATCGCCATCACGAGCGGCGTGTTCGTCGACGACAAGACGCACATCGAGGTCGTGCGCTACCCGCGCGGCTCCGACGCCCTCGCGCCGCTCGCGACGGTGCTCACCGACGGCGGCGGCTGGCTCCCGCGCCCGCTCCGGTGGCTCGGCACGATCGTCCGGCACCCGCTGCAGTTCCTCCGCTCGGTGATCCCGTTCGGCTGGGCGCAGAAGACCGCCATCCTGCTCGTCATGCAGCCGGTCGACAACCACCTCGCCTACCGCCTGCGCCGCCCGTGGTACTGGCCGTTCTCGAAGAAGCTCGACAGCGCGCCCGGCGAGGGGGAGCCGGCCCCGACCTACATCCCGGTCGCGAACCTCGTCGCCAGGAAGCTCGCCGAGAAGATGCGGGGCACGCCGCAGAGCGGGCTCCTCGAGGTGCTCCTCGGCAAGGCCTCGACGGCGCACATCCTCGGCGGCTGCCCGATGGGCCTCGACGCCGACGACGGCGTCGTCGATCCGCAGAGCCGCGCGTTCGGCTACGACGACCTCTACATCGTCGACGGCTCGGTGATCCCGGCGAACCTCGGCGTGAACCCGAGCCTGACGATCACCGCGATGGCCGAGCACGCGATGGCGCACGTCCCCCCGCGCGCCGAGCGCGCGGCGGGCGTCTGGGCTCGCTCCTAGCGTCCCGACTCCGACGTTCGGCTTTGTCGGACCATGGACTCAGGACACGAGCGCCTCGGGCGGGCGCCTCGACGCGGCGCGGCGGAGACGGACGGCGCTCCGGGCGGATCGCCGGGATGGATCGCGGCTCACTCCATCGAGAGGCAGATCATCCCTGGATCACAGTACATAAATCATCGAAATAGCGTCTATTTTCAACATCGCAGGAGCATGTAGGCGCTGGTCCGACAGTTGCTGAATCCACCTCGGGGGCTCGGTCTCGCGATTCAACCTGCCGTTCGAGGTGCCCTGTGTCTTCAGTCAAGCTGCTCGGAGCGCTCGCTCTCACCACGCTGGTGTCGATGGTCACCGCCGGCTGCGCCGTGGAGACGATGGACGAAGAGGAGCTCGGCGAGTCCGAAGACCGCCTGCTCGCCGGCAAGCGGCTGACGCCCGCGCAGGTCGCCGCGCACCTCCGCGCCGCGGGCTTCCCCGAGAACACGATCGGGAAGATGGTCTGCACCGCGAAGTACGAGTCGAGCTTCTACGAGCGCGCCTCGAACAAGAACCGCAACGGGTCGATCGATCGCGGGCTGTTCCAGATCAACAGCATCCACCTCGGCGGGACGCGCGGCTGCCCCTCGAAGGGGAACGCCGACGCGCTCTGGAACCCGGCGACCAACGCGAAGTGCGCGCTCGCGATCTACAACATGCAGGGCATCCGCGCCTGGTACGGCTACCGCAAGCACAAGACCGAGTGCGATCGCTACGCGGCGCCGGGCAGCGCGCCGATCTCCGAGCCGGCGGACGCCGACGACGCCGCCGACGGCGCGACG
>JAHBWF010000146.1 GCA_019637105.1 Labilithrix sp. | reverse complement strand
ACGCGTCCGGGATCGCGTGTCGCGCTCGGCCTGCTCGCCGCGGCGCTCTCGCTCGTCGCCGCGTGCGAGAGCTCTCCGCGGATCGGGTTCGTGGACGTCGATCCCAGCTCGTCGCCGCCCATGGAAGATCCGTCGTTCATCGGGATCACCTCTCCGTGCCCGGGGTTCGAGCCTCCCCGAGAGGGCTTCAGCTGCTCCGAGGCCTGGAACCACGCGATGACGAACTGGGACGGCCGCTGCGAGTACGGCCACGATCTCGACCGGAGCTGCAACGACGTCTTCGAGTGCGCGCAGTTCTGGCAACGCAAGGCCCGGAGCGAGTGCTTCGGCCGCTGCCCCGAGGCGATCGCCGAGATCGTCCCGGGAGCGCCGTGCGACGACGTCGCGGTCGGCTGCAGCTACGTCGAGGGCACGTGCGCGTGCGTACCGGACCCCGACGAGGGCGACGGCGGAGGGGCCGCCCCCGCCGCACACTGGCGCTGCGTGCCGCCTCCCGGGAACAACTGCCCGGCGCAGCGACCGAGCATCGGGAGCGACTGCGTGCGCCCGATGACCTGCGACTACGGCTCGTGTGCGCTCCGCCGCGAGCTGGTCTATTCTTGTCCGGGGCCGGGAGAGTGGATTCAGGGGGATTTCCCGGAGTCGTGCCCGTAGCGGGAAAAAGTGAGCCGCCGCGAGGGGGCGACGTCACTCTCGAGTGTGGGTCCGGGAGACGGTCGTCGCCACGACGATCGAAGGCGAACGAAATCGGGAGCAGGAACGATGACGCGAGCGGATGAGGGTTGGGACATCGGGCGCTCTTGGGCTCGCGCGAGGCGGACGCGGCGCCTCCTCGTCGGCGTACCGCTGGTCCTCGCGGCGTGCAGCAGCGCGCGCGACGACGCGAGCCCGCTCCCCACGACGAACGGCTCTCCGGGCGCGGCGGGGCCGCAGCCCGAGCTCGGAGCGCTCGTCGAGCAGGCCGAGCCGCCTCCCCCGATCAGCGGAGGCACGCTGGCGATCGATCGCGAGGACGGCGTCGCCGTCGCCGCCGACTCGGATCGCGATCGCGTCTACGTCGTCGATCTCCCGAGCCGCGCCGTTCGTCACGTCGTGGCGCTCGCGCCCCGGAGCGAGCCGGGCCGCGTGGCGCTCGACGGCTCGGGCCGCGCCCACGTGCTCCTCCGCAACACGGGCGAGCTCGCGACCATCGACCTCGCGACGGGCGGCGTCACGCTGCGCGCGGCGTGCACCGCCCCGCGCGGCGTCGCCTTCGACGCGCGGCAGGAGGTCCTCTACGTCGCCTGCGCGAACGGCGATCTGCTGACGTTCCCCGTCGCGGGTGGACCCGCGACCAGGCGCTCGAGCCTGGGCCGCGACCTCCGCGACGTCGTTCTGCTCGACGGACAGCTCACCGCGACGCGCTTCCGGAGCGCGGAGCTCGTCACGGTCAGCGCCGAGGGCGCGGCGTCGCAGAAGCGCGGGCTCGGCTCGTCGAACCTCGCGTGGCGCGCCGTCGCCGCGCCGGTGGAGCCCTCGGGCGAGGCGCGCGGCGAGGAGGCCGCCGTCGTCACGCAGGATCCGACGGCGGAGCCCGTGAGCACGGAGCCCGGCGCCTACGGCGCCACGGCCTCGCATCTCGCCTGCGCTACGCCGGTCGGCGTCGTGAGCACCCGGCTCTGGCTGGTCGACGCCCGGCGGGAGCTCGGCTCGGTCCGCCTCCCGGCGGCGGTGCTCCCGGTCGACGTCGCCACGAACGGCCGCGAGTTCGCCGTCGTCGCCGCCGGCAACGCGTTCACGCCGAGCCTCCCGCAGCTCTTCGTCGTGCACCGCGATCAGCTCGCGAACGGCACGCGGGAGTGCGTCGGCGTGATCCAGGGCGACGTCCCGGGGCAGGCGGTCGCCGCGGACTTCGACCACAAGGACGAGCTCGTCGTGCAGACGCGCGAGCCCGCCGCGCTCCACATCATGACCGACGACCGGCGGCGCCCGTGGAAGACGATCGTCCTCTCCACCGAGAGCCGCCACGACACGGGCCACGCGATCTTCCACGCGAACGCGGGCGGCAGCATCTCCTGCGCCTCGTGCCACGCCGAGGGCGCGGACGACGGGCGGACGTGGGAGTTCGTCGCCATGGGCCCGCGCCGGACGCCCTCCCTCCTCGGCACGACGCTCAACACGGAGCCGTTCCACTGGGACGGCGACATGAAGGACCTCTCGACGCTCGTCGATCACGTCTTCGTCGAGCGGATGGGCGGCCCGAAGATCGACCAGGAGCAGGTCGGGTCGCTGGGCCACTACCTCTTCACGCTCCCCGCGCCGCCGAAGCTCCGCGACCCGGCCGACGTCCCGGCGCAGGGGAAGCAGCTCTTCGAGCAGCGCTGCGCGAGCTGCCACTCGGGCCCGCTCCTCACGAACAACCAGTCCATCGACGTCGGCACCGGCGGCACGTTCCAGGTCCCGTCGCTCGTCGGCATCGGCTGGCGCGCGCCCTTCCTCCACACCGGGTGCGCGACCACGCTGTTCGATCGCTTCGATCCGGCGTGCGGCGGCGACAAGCACGGAGAGATCGCGGACCTGACGAAGGTCCAGATCGCCGATCTCGTCGCGCACATCGAGTCGCTCTGACCGGCGGCCGAGGTCACGCCCGCGCCTCGGCTAAGGATCGAGGCGCGTGAGGCCGGCGAGCGCGTAGCCGCGCGCCGCGCCCCGATCGTAGAGGTGCGCCTCGAGCGCCCCCTTCGCGGCGGAGCTCCGGATCGTGACGGTGACGTACGCCGGCGGCGCGCCGGCCGCGGCGACGTGCGGGAGCGTCACGCAGAGGTCCCCTCCGCGGCCGACGTCGACCTCCACGCGAGCCGCGCCGCGGTCGCTCTTCAGCGCGGCGTCGTAGCGGACGGCCGGGCGCACCGCGCGACGGCGCGCGAGGTCCGTCGCGCAGAGCCGGCTCGGCCCCTCGACGCGCAGATCGGCGAGTGGAGAGAGGCGCGTGAGGTAGCGGTCGAGGATCTTCCGGAGGCGCTGCTCGAGCACCTCGGTCAAGAACTCCTCGGCGGCGGGGTCGGTGAATTTGCCGAGCGTGACGATCGCCCGGAGGTCCGCGCGCTCGAAGCGCGAGAGGATCCGCGCCATCCAGGCGTTGTCGCGCTCCGTCGCGCGGCCGAACGCGGGGTTCGGGTACTCGTTGCGCCAGCGCTCGGGATCGAACTCCTCCCAGTGGAAATAGCCGAACATCTCCATGCCGGGCGTGAGCTTCTTTCGCTCCCACGGCCGCTCGATCGCGCCGAACGTGACGAAGTCCGTCCCGATGTCGGCGAAATCGAGCAGGTACGAGTCGCCCATCCGGCGCGAGATGCCGTCCCAGTCCCAGAGGCTCCCGAGGCAGTCGCTCGTGTCGAGGTAGTAGTGCTTCACCCAGCCGGGCGACGACTCGGGGTTCGCCTCGTCGACCGCCATCCACGAGTCCATGCTGTTCTGCTCGCGCGCGTCGAAATGATGAAGCCACGCGGCGACGAGGCGCGCGCCGCGCAGATCGCGGCGGTCCTCGTGCGGGATGACGTCGTTCGGATCGTCCTGGCGCGTCCCCTCGTACTTGAACGGGCCGAGGAGGTAGCCGCCGAGCCACGCGCTCGCCTGGAACCGGCGCGCGTCGCCGCGCTTGCCCGCCTCGCGGATCACCCTCTCGAACGCGGCCTCGTCGAACGGCCGCGTGACGCCGTCGTTCGCCGTGAACGTCAGGCCGGGCTCGAGCGCGAAGACCTTCGGATCGACGTACACGACCTGCTCGCACGACGTGTTGAACCCGACGGCGTGGTAGATCGCGGTGCCGATCGCGGCGGCGGCGCTCGGGCGCTCCGGCTCCTTCAGGAAGTCGGTCTTGAACATGTACTTCTTCTTGCCGCCGATCTTCACGCGGAAGCCGGGCGAGGCGCCGTTCGGCTTCCCTCGATCGATGACGTACTCGCCCTCCTTCGCCGAGCCGGGGTCGAGCATGTCCTCGAGCTTGCAGGCGCCGCGGACGAGCTCTTCGACGCCGGGCCGCTCCTTCCCGATGCGGTTGGTGAACCAGGCCGAGTCGGGCACCTCGTCGAGCGCGTTGACGTTGCGCGCCTCGCGCGCCGGATCCACGGCGAAGAGCCTCGAGATCGGGCGGAAGAACGTGTTGTCGGCCGCGTCCCAGGCGAGCGGCGAGACGTACGGCTCGGGCGCGCACGAGACGTGCTCCGCGTCCTTGTCGTTCGGGCGCTTCACGCATCGGACGCTCACCGGATCGAGATCGGTGTCGCGCGCGAACGGCTCGCGCATCGGGAAGGACCGGGGCGTGGCGGCGCAGCCGGCGAGCACCGCCGTGATGGCGAAGGCGCGAGCGACTCCCGAGCGCATCGGGACCGATTCAACCAGGTCGGCGCGGCGCCGTCACGCCGCCCTCGGGCGCGGCGATCGACGGGCTCAGCCGCCGGCGACGAGCTTGCGGACGCCGCTCTCGAACAGGATGACGGCCTTGCCGGGCTCGGTCCCGGTCACCACGCCGACGCCGAACTTCGGGTGCTCGACGAGCTCACCGCGCTGGAACCGCTCGGTCGCGGCGTACTTGCGGCGCGGCTTGTCCTCGTCGGCCGTCGCCGCGCTCCAGTCGTTCGCGGGCGCGGCCGCGGGGGGCGCCGCCGCGCGCACGCCGAGCGGCTTGCCGTCTTCGGTGCGCTCGTGGAGCTCCTTGACGACCTCGCGCTCGAAGCGGCGCAGGCGGAGGCCGGCGCGGTCGCGCTCGTCGCGCTTCGGATCGCCCTCCTCGGCGCCGATCTTCGCGCGCAGCTCGGCGAGGGACCTCGCGTCGTCGCCCTTCGCGCCCACGAGGACGGCGCCGCCGAAGGCGACGAGGTCGCGGAGCTGCGGGTGGAGCGCGTCGGTCGCGCCGCCGAGGACGCGCTCGACCTTCTTGAGGAAGTACGCCGCCGTGAAGACGCCGGCCTCGGCCTTCGGACCGTCGGCCTGCCTCCGCGACTCGCTGAGCTCCGCGTAGGCGTTGAGGAGGAGGAAGCGCGGGTCGTCCGGGTAGCGCTCGTGGAGGATCGCCCACGCCTCTTCGGTCGTGATGCTCGCGCCTTCGCCGCGGGACCAGATGGCCCATGCGATCGCGCGATCCGGCGAGTCCGGCGTCACGTCGGCGCTCTCTTCCTCGAGATCCTCGAACATCCCGAGCGCATCCTACGGACGGGCGCGCGACGTTCAAGGTCTACCTCACCGGATCGTCGCGCCGAAGCGCTTGGCGTCGAGCCCGGGCGTGAGGCTCCTGGCCAGCGTCGTGCCCTTGAAGACACCGAGCGCGCTGCCGTCCGTCCTCGTCGCGACCCAGACCGCCGGCCCAGGACGGCCCGGGAGGACGGTGGTGACGCGCGCGCCGAACGGCGTGTCGACGTGCCGAGCCGTGACCGCGCCGGCGGCGTCGAGCGACAGCACGTCGACGCCGGCGTCCGACGATCCGACGAGGAGATCGTCGCGCCCGTCGGCGTCGACGTCCGCCGCCGTGATGCTCGAGGCGAACCCCGTCGACGCGGACGCCGGCGACCAGCACACCATGCGCGCGGCGTCGAGCGGCTCGCTCCCGCGCAGGAAGCAGACGGCCGGCGCGGCGCCCACCGCGCTCACGAAGGCGACGTCTCCGAGGCCGTCGCCGTCGAAGTCGCCGGACGCGAACGCGCGCGCCGGCGAGGCGACCGGGCCGGCGCTCACCTTCGGGATCTCGAGCGACAGCTCACGGAGCCTGTCGCCGACGAAGACGAAGAGCGCGGCGTCGTCGATGGGGGACTCGAGCGCGAGCTCCGCGAGGCCGTCGCCGTCCCGGTCGAACCCGCCCGCGATCGCGAAGGCGGCGGTCCGCGGCGGCGGCGCCCCGGCGTCGACCTCCGAGAGAGGAGCTGCCTGGACGAGGAACTGGATCGCGCCGAGGCCCGACGCGGTCCCGTACGCGGCGACGCCGAAGCGCTTCGTCGTCAGCGCGAGGTCGCCCCACCCGTCGCCGTCGAGGTCCCCGGCCGCGGAGAGGTGGGGCCGCGAATCGAGCGGCGGGACGTTCGGCAGCGTGAGGCGGTCGGCGTCGAGCCCGTCGGCCGCCGTCGCCGATCCCGGCACGGTGACGAGCACGGAGGTCGGCGGGGCGCCGTAGGCGTCGGCGAAGACGACGTCGGAGAGCCCGTCGCCGTCGACGTCGACGGCGGTCAAGGGCGGATCGGACGACGAGAGGACGACGCCCTCGACCGGCCGCCCGCCGCGCTCCGTGACGAAGGACGTCGCGTCGTCGGCGTCCCCGAGGAGCGCGACCAGCTCGACGAACGGCTGGCCCGGGCTCGACTCGTACTCGATCGTCACGAGGAGATCCGGGCGGCCGTCGCCGTTGACGTCGACGATCGATCCGCCCGGCGTCGCTCCACCGCCCGGGCCGCCGCGCACGAGCAGCGTCCACGTCGGGCTCGGCTTCGTGCCGAACGACTCGGGCGTCCGGCTGACGAGGCGCCAGAACCAGAGCCCCGGCGCGAGGTCCTCGCCGAGCGCGAGCGTCGTCCCGGCGACGTCGACCGTCTTCTTCTCGCCGTCGCAGGCGCGCGTACGGCACAGCTCGACGCGCGCGCCCGTCGCGCCCGAGGCGAGCTGCCACTCGAAGCGCGGGCGGACGCCGTCGACCCACGACGGCGAAAGCGGCGCGACCGGGCGCG
This sequence comes from Labilithrix sp., assembly GCA_019637105.1. GTDB lineage: Bacteria > Myxococcota_A > Polyangia > Polyangiales > Polyangiaceae > Labilithrix. The sequence continues at coordinate 11,711 of JAHBWF010000146.1, read as the reverse complement.
GCGGCGGGAGCTCGGTGTCGGGCCGTAGCTCGATCGAAGGAGCGTCGTCCGCGGCGGCGTCGAGCGGCGCGCCGCCGACGAGGCCGTCGAAGCTCTCGGGTGGGCCGCACGCGAGGAAGGCGCCGCTCGCGGCCCACGCCAGCGTGATCGCGGCGAGCGAGGCGGCGGTCGTGCGGAGGATGGCGGCGCGCATGAGAGCCCCCTCGAGACTACGAGGTCTCGCGCGTGGCGTCAGGCTCGACGGCTCAGCGGATCGAGTCGCCCACGGCGAGGAAGTACTGGTCCTTGGAGAGATCGATCTTCTGCGTCGTCTCCGTGCCGGTGAAGACGTGGATCGACTTGGCGTCCGCGCCGTAGACGGCCCACCTGGCCTTCGTCGGCCTGCCGGGGTGGATCATTGCGACGCGCGGGGCGAAGCTGCCCGGGATGGCGGCGGCGACGAACGAGGTGTCGTCGGCGGTGAAGCCGACGCCGTGGTGCGTGAGGGCCACGAGCCCGGAGGTGCTGGCGACGAGGATCTCGTCCTTGCCGTCGCCGTCGAGATCGCCGGCCGCGAGGCTCAGGCCGAAGCCCGCGGCGACGGCGTCGTCGGGGGCGGGCTTGCCGTCTCCCCACCACGCGTCCGGCCCCCAGCAGGAGCGCATCGTCATCGAGTCGCTCTCGACCGAGTACGCGCAGACGGCCGGCTTGCCGTCGACGAGCGCGCTGAAGGCTACGTCCGTCTTCCCGTCGCCGTCGAAATCGCCGGACGTCAGCGCGCGCGCGCGCGACGGCACGCTCATCACGCCGCCGAACGTCGGGCTCGCGAGCGCGGCGAAGCGGTCGACGGAGCCGCGGGCGTAGCGGATCGGCGAGCTCGTGTCGGACGACGCGATCACGACGTCGGAGATGCCGTCGCCGTCGAGATCGCACCCCCCGGCGATCGGCGCGGCTCCGAGCGCCGGGTCCTGCTGCGCGAAGATCATCATCGTGCGCGCGCCCTTCGGCCCGCCGAGCGTCGCGAAGCCGACGTCGAGGAACGACGCCGCGATGTCACCGTAGCCGTCGCCGTTGACGTCGCCCGCGGCGTCGAGGTGCGGGAGCGTCTCGAAGAGCGGGGTGTAGAGGTACCCCTGCGCGCGGTCCTTGTCCGTGCTCATCCCGCTCGGACCGCCGTGGACGACGAAGACCGCGCCGTCCCTCTCCGACGGATCGTCCGGGTTGGTGAAGATCTCCGCGAACGGCATGTCGCTGTAGCCGTCGCCGTCGACGTCGATCGCGCCGCCGATCGCCGGATCCGGGTGCGAGAGCAGCCCGCCGATCGCCGACTTCTCGTCGAACAGGTTGTACTTGCCGCCCGGCTGGCCGAGCAGGGTGAAGAGCACCGGCTCGAGCGGGTCCTCGGGCTTCTCGCCGACCGCCATGATGACGACGTTGAGATCGGGCTCGCCGTTGCCGTCGAGATCGACGATCCCGCCGTTGGGCGCGTCGGAGGCGCCGGCGAGGCCGGGCCCGCGGACGAGCACCTCCCAGACGGGGCTCGTGAAGACGCCCTCCGAGTCGACCCCTCGACCCTTCAAGCGCCAGAACCAGACGCCGGGCTCGACGGCCTCGGGCAGGACGAGCTCGCCGCCCGTGGCGGTGAAGCGCCGGATCTCGGCGCCGAACTCGCGCGTGCGCGACAGCTCGACGACGGCGCCCGTCGTGCCCTTCGCCAGCGCCCAGCGGAAGCGCGGCTTCGCGGTGTTGACCCACGTGACCGACAGCGGAGAGACGGGCCTCGGCGCCGGCAGGTTCGGATCGACGACGGTGTCTCCCCCGTGCGGAGCGCCGATCGTATCGTCGGCCGGCTCCACGGGCGCGCCGCCGGTCAGGTCGTCGAAGGTCGACGGCGCGCAGGCCGCCGCGGACGCGGTCATCGCGAGCAAGGACGCACGGAGGACACGCGCCGGGGTCGTCACTTCAAGCGCGCCTTCACGAGCTGGAAGTACCGATGCGCGACGCCGCTCGCGCGCGCGGCCTGCGTGACGTTGCCGTTGTGCCGCGCGAGGACGCGCTCGACGTAGCGGCGCTCGAACTCGGAGACGACGCGCTCGCGCGCCGCCGGGAACGGCAGGTCCTCCTCGATGACGGCGGTGAGGAAATCGAGGCCCTGCTGCTTCGCCTCGTCGGAGCGGTACGTCGGACCGAGCTCGCCCATCGTCATCCGCGCGAGCACCGCGCTGCGAAGCTCGCGCACGTTGCCGGGCCAGGGGTAGTGCTCGAAGCGCGGGAGGAAGTCCTCGGGCAGCTCCGTCGACGCGCCGCCGCCCTGGGTCATCGACGGCGCGAGCTCCTGCCAGAAATGCCGCGCGAGGAGGGAGACGTCGCCGTCGCGATCGCGGAGCGCGGGGAGCTCGATGCGACCGGCGGCGAGGAGGAAGAAGAGGTCGTCGTCGAAGCGCCCCTGGGCGACGTCGCGATCGAGGTCGCGGCGGGTCGCGGCGACGATGCGCACGTCGCGCACCTTGCCGAGCGTCTCGCGGAGCGTGGCCTGCACGTCGCGCGGGAGGTTGCCGATCTCGTCGATGAAGAGGACGCCGCCGCGCGCCTGCTCGAAGAGGCCGCCCGCGCCGAAGAGGCGCTCGGCGAGCTCGGCGACGGGGATGGTGCTCGACTCGAGCGTGATGAACGGGCCGTCGGTGCGGCCGCTCGCGCGGTGGAGCTCCTCGGCGACGAGCTCCTTGCCCGTGCCGGCTTCGCCCTCGAGGAGCGCCGGGCGATCGCTGCCGGCGAGCTGGGAGAGCGCCGGGTAGAGGCGCTTCATCGCCGCGGACTCGCCGATGACGCGCCCGAACGACGAGGTCTGGCCCAGATCGGCGGCGCGCGCCTCGCCGCGCTTCACCGACAGCACCGACGAGCCGATGCGGATGGCCTCGCCGCCCTGGAGCGCGGCCTCCTTCACGAGCACGCCGTTCACCGTCGTGCCGTTCGTCGATCCGAGATCGAGGACGACCAGCTTCGTGTCCGTCACCGTGAGCGCCGCGTGGCGCCGCGACACCTCGCGGTCGGTCAGGCGGATCGTACAGACGGGGCTCTGTCCGAGGAGCGCGCGCGTCGGCCCCGTCGCGTCGAGCGACGTGACGAGCCCGGCGTCCGGGCCCTCGACGACAGTGATCACGAACGCAGAGCCCGCGGCGGGCGGACGCGAGAAGCGCGTGCGCCGGATGGTGGCCATTTCTCCAGGTTTCGTCATGGTCGGCCCGCTCATCGTAACCTACCTCCTCGACCCGACGACATACGTAACCGCGGCGACGACGAGCGCGCCGATCCCGACTCCGAGCGACACGTTTCGGAGGACGAGCCGATCGCTGAGCGCGTCGCGATCGGTCTGAGGGCATCGCGGCGCGCAGGTGTTGCCGAGCTCGTTCGCGCGATCGGTCATGTTCACGTGCATGAGGAACGCCCCCCCGAGCGCGAGCGCCCCGGTGACGGCGAACGCGACCGGCACGACGGGGAAGCGCGAGCCCTCGCCCTTCACCTGCGCGGCCTCGGCGCGCGGCACGCCGAAGGTGCCGGTGACGAGGCGGTTCTTCTCGCCCTCGCGGGCGACGAGCTTCACCTCGACGGCGCCGCTGCCGGGGCGCTCGAAGCGCGCCACGTGCGGCCCGGGATCGACCGGGATCGCGCGGCCGTCGAGGCCGCCCGCGAGGGGCTCGCCGTCGAGGAGCGCCTTGGCGTCGGTCGCGTCCTTGCCGTCGACGCTCGCCGAGAGGACGAGGGTCGGGAGCGCCTCGTCGACCTCGCGGAGCCCCTTCGAGCAGTCGTCGCGGATCATGTCCGGACAGGCCTCGTGCGAGCACGTGACGTAGCTCGCCCGCGCCTCGAGGAGCTTGCGGCCGGCGCGAGACGCCTGCGCCTTGTCGAGGGCGCCGACGCACGCGGCCTTGTCCGGCGCGGTCGACGGCGGCTCGTTCGCCGGCGCAGGCGAGTCGCCCGGCGACGGCGCGCTCGCGCTTTGGCTCGTCGCTGGTGGCGCGCTCGCCGGCGGGGCCGTCCCTCGGGCGTCGTCGGCGCCGGCGTCCGCGCGGGCGTCGGCGGACGCCGCGACGAGCACGCAGAGCGAGGCGGCCGCGACGGCGCCGGACCTCAGACGCATTCGACCTTGTAGTGCTTGTGGCCGTCCGAATCGATCGTGTACGGGATCTTGCAGTTCGGCTTCGTCTCGGGCACCGGCGCGGGCTCCGCGGCGGGCGGCGGCGGGGCCTTGGGCTCCGACGGCGGGGCCACGGACCGCGGCGCAGCCGCGGCGCGGGGGCGCTCGCGCGCGACGCGGTCGTCCGGGGGCGCCGCCGCGGGGCCGCGGCGGCGGGCGGGCTCGACCCCGGCGACGGCGCCGGGCGGAGCGCCGACGCCGACGGAGGCGAACGCCGCGCCGGGCGCGACGACGCCGGGCGCGAGGCGGTTCCGCGGTCGTCTCCTGCCCGGCCGCCGACTCGGCGAGCGGGGACGCCGTCGCCAGGACGGCCTTCGGCTGCGCGGCTTCGCTCTTGGCGACGCGCGCCACCGCGACGCCGGCGACCGCGAACGCGAGCGCGGCGACCCCGATCGCGAACCGCGCGGCGCGGGCCGAGCCGGCGCGCGGCGCGGCGGGAGCCGGTCGCTTCGCCGACGGACGCAGCATGCTCGCCCGCTCGAGCACGGCGAGCATCGCCGTCGCCGGATCGACGTCGCTCGCCGCCGGGAGCTTGCCCCCCGAAGGGACGTCGCGCGGCGCGACGTACTGCCGGACCCAGGCGGAGACCTCGGTGCGCGTCGGGAGCTTGACGACCGCCGCGATCGCCTCGGCCATCGCGAGCGCGCTCTCGTACCGGTCCCTGGCCTCACGCGCGAGCGCCTTCATCACGATCGCGTCGATCTCGGGCGGGAGGTCCGCGACGCGCGAGCTCGGCTTCGCGATCGGCTCCTCGCTGATCTTGCGGACGAGCGCGGTCTCGCTCGGACCGTCGAAGAGCCGCTGGCAGACGAGCGCCTCCCAGAGCGTGACGCCCGCGGCGTAGACGTCGACCTTGTGATCGAGCGCCTCGCCGAAGAGCTGCTCCGGCGGCATGTACGGGATCTTGCCCTTGATCTCGTTGTCGTTCGAGTGGTGCGTGTTCTGACGTGCCTTCGCGACGCCGAAGTCGAGCACGCGCGAGAGCCCGTCGAGCCCGACGAGGACGTTCTGCGGGGAGACGTCGCGGTGGACGATCGCGAGCGGCGCGTTCTCGTCGTCCTTCGCCTGATGCGCCTCGTGCAGACCGAGGAGCAAGTCGTGGACGATCGCGCAGGCGATCGGCATCGGGACGCGGGCGCCCTCCTTGCTGGCGGCGCGAAGGAGCGTCGCCAGGGACGCCCCCTCCACGTACTCCATGACGAGGAGGAGGTGGCCGTCCTCGTGGACGATGTCGAGCGTCGGGACGATGTTCGGGTGGCGGAGACGCGCCGTCAGCCGCGCCTCGTCCATGAACATCGAGACGAAGCTCGGGTCCTTGGCGAACTGCGGGTGCATGCATTTGATCGCGACGAGCCGCGAGAAGCCCATCGGCCGGCGCATGCGCGCCAGGTACACCGTGGCCATGCCGCCGCTCGCGAGCTCGCCGAGGAGCTCGTACCGCTCTCCGTCACGTAGCTGTCCCTGCGTTCCCATCGGGCCGCCCATCTCCGTTGCGCACTTCGAGCAAGGGCGGTGCCGCGCCGGGCGCGAGACGCGTTGCTCACGGAACAACCACCATTTCTCGTCAGACCACCGATGGCTCCAAGGTAGGATGCTGCCCGGAAGCCTCACGTAGAGAGGAGGCGGGATCGGACGCCCGGATCGCGCAGTCCATACTCCGACATCGTCGCCATCGACCATGATCTGCCCTGCGTTATCGGGCATGTAGGTGGATGTCGAACGCTGGCTTCCGTTCAACCGAACGCCCCGCGATCGCGCATCGGATCGCGGCTGGCGCGCCGACCGCCGACGCGCCGACCCGCTCCCGCGGCCGAGGATGATCCTCCGCCGGCGGGGCGTGGTCCGACGGCTGCAGTGACGGCCGTCATGCACCGACGAATCGGAACGCGCCTCCTCACCATCACCCTCGCGTTCGGCCTCGTGTCGATCGCGGCAGCCTGCACGACCACCACCGCCGAGCCGGGGACCGGCTCGGCGAAGAGGACCGACGGCGGAACGAGCTCGAGCGGCGGCTCGTCGGAGGACGACGACGACGACGGCGACGACGATCCGTCGACCGAGAAGGAGTGCTCGAAGGAGACCACGGCGCTCTCCTGCGCGACCTGCTGCGGTTACAACCAGCAGATCGAGGACATCCTCATGGAGGCGGACGAGGTCTACGTCACGTGCGCGTGCACCGCCCAATGCCAGGCCGCGTGCGGCGACTTCTGCACGGACCCGGAGCAGGAGCCGTCAAACGCGTGCATCACCTGCCTCGACTCGGAGCCCGTGATGACCGAGTGCGGGCCGAAGGCCGACGAGATCTGCGACAAGGACGACGCCTGCGTGAAGTTCTTCGAGTGCGAGGAGCAGGCGGGGTGCAGCGCCAAGGACCAGCCCGACGCCGGCTGACGGCGCGACGCGAACGGAGCGCGACGACCGGGCGCGTCGTGGCTCCGGACGCGTCGGCGATCACTTCGCGAGCGGGACGATCTCCACCGTCTGACCGTCCTCGAGCTCGTCCGAGGCGTTGACGACGACCTGCTCGCCGACGCTCACGCCGTCGAGGATCTCGAGCTCCTTGCCGTGATCGCGCCCGAGGACGACGCGCGCGAGGGTCAGCCGATCGCCGGCGACCTTCGCCACGAGCGTCCCTTCCTTGCGGACGATGAGCGCGCTCGCCGGCACGATCGGCGCGGGGCGCGCGCGCGGGATCGCGAGGCGGACGTAGACGAACGCGCCGGGCAAGACGGGCCCGTCGCCCTTCACGTGGACCTCCGCGCGGAGCGTGCGCGTCGCTTGCTCGAGCACGCCGCTCGTGCGGACGACCTTGCCCATGATCTTCGCGGCCGGATCGCGCGGCGAGAACACCCGAGCCTCGAGCTCGGGCTTCACGTCGGCGGCGTAGGCGTCCGGGACGTCGACGAAGACGCGCAGCGTGTCGATCGCGGCGACCTCGAAGAGCGCGACGCCGCCGCTCGCGGCCGGGCCGACGAGCGCGCCGGGATCGGTCCCGCGACGCGTCACGACGCCGTCGAACGGGGCCACGATCTGCTGGTAGCCGCGCAGCACCTGGAGTCGCTGGAGCTCCGCGCGGCGCGTCGCCACCGACGCCACCGCGGAGTTGGCCTGGGCGCGCGTGTCGTCGCCGTGCTGCTGCGAGACGGCGCCGGAGGCCACGAGCCTGTTGGCGCGCTCCGCGGTCGACTGGGCGATGCCGACGTTCGCCTCGGCCTCCTCGAGGCGGGCCTGGGCGAGGCGGATCTCCTCCGCCGTCTCGGGCGCGTCGATGTGCGCCAGGACCTGCCCGGCCTTCACGCGATCGCCGACGTCGACGAGGTTCTTGCGGACGAACCCGGTCGACTTGCCGTAGAGCAGCGACGAGTGGAACGGCGTCGAGGTCCCGGGCAGCGTCACCTCGGTCGTCGCCTCGCCGGCGCGGACCGGCGCGACGCGCACGCGACGAGGACGCGCGAGGTCCGCCTCCACGCGCGCGAGCGCCTCCCTCTGCTTCAACCGCGGACCGACGCCGACGGCGACCGCCGCGGCGAGCCCGACACCGGCGACGGCGATCGCCTTCCAACCCGAGATCGTCTTCATGCTGCCTCCGCCTGCGCGGGGACGCCGTTCGGCGGCCCTGACTCCGTGGGGTCTTCGAGGTGGGGATCGCGCTCGGCCGGCCTCCACGTCGCCGCGAGCGCGCTGTAGACGACCGGCACGAACCCGAGCGTCGCGGCGGTGGCGCCGATGAGCCCGCCGATGACCGCGCGGCCGAGCGCGGCGTTCTGCTCGCCGCCTTCGCCCAGCCCGAGCGACATCGGCAGCATGCCGATGAGCATCGCGAGCGCGGTCATCATGACCGGCCGGAGGCGCACGCTGCCGGCCTCGAGCGCCGCGTCGGTCGCGCTCATCCCGCTCGCGCGCTGCTCGTTGGCGAACGTGACGACGAGGATCGAGTTCGCCGTCGCGACGCCGATGCTCATGACCGCGCCCATCAGCGAGGGGATGCTGAACGTCGTCCGCGTCGCGAAGAGCATGAAGACGATGCCGACGGCGGCGCCGGGGAGCGCCATCAGGATGATGAAGGGCAGCTTCCACGACTGGAAGTTGATGACCATCAGCGCGTAGACGAGGAGCGCTGCGAACGCGAGGCCGACCCCGAGGCTCGCGAACCCGGCGCGCATGCTGTCGGCCTGACCGCGCACCGAGATGGTGGCTCCCGGCGGGAGCTTCTCGCGGTACTTCGTCACGAGCGCGTCGAGGCTCGACGTCACCGACCCGAGGTCCGCGTCCTGGACGTCGGCGCGGACGTTGTAGGTCGGCTGGATGTTCGTGTGGCTCACGAAGACGGGGGTGGTCCTGCGCTCGATGTCGGCGAGATCGACGAGGAGCTTCTGCCCGCCCGGAACGAGCGGGGTCGGCAGCGACAGCGTGCTGAGCGTGTCGATCGAGTCGACGCGGTACTCGGGGACCTGCAGCGCGACCGGGTAGGAGTTGCCCGTCGTGGCGTCGGTCCAGAACGTCGGGTTCACCTGGCTCGACGACGACACCGTGAGCAGGAGGTTCGCGGCGACGTCGCGCTCGGTGAGCCCCGCCTCCGTCGCGCGCAGGCGATCGACGTCGATGTGCAGCCGCGGCGCGCTGACGACCTGGTGGAGGTGAACGTCGACGGCGCCCGGCACCTTGCGGAGGTCGGCCTCGAGCGCCTTCGCGACGGCGAGCGTGGCGTCGCGCTTCACGCCCGAGACCTGGACGTCGATCGGCGACGGGAGCCCGAAGTTCAAGATCTGCGTCACCATGTCGGCGGGCTGGAAGTAGAAGGAGAGCTCGGGGAACGCGCGCGGCAGCTCGGCGCGGAGCGCGCGGACCGTGTCCTGCGTCGAGCGCGAGCGCGCGTGCGCGAGCGTGACGAGGATCTCGCCGTCGGCGGAGCTCACGTTGCTGCTGTCGGTGATCGAGAGGTTGTAGCCGCCCGGCATCCCGATGAAGTCGAGGATGCTCACGCGGTCCTCTTCGGGGACGATCTCGCGGATCTTCCCCTCGACGCGCGAGAACCAGCGCTCCGTCTCCTCGATGCGCGTCCCCGGCGGCGCGGTCACGTGGAGGCGCACCTGCCCCGCGTCCACGCTCGGGAAGAAGTCGCGGCCGACGAACGGCGCGAGCGCGGCGGCCGCGAGCGCGGCGACGCCGAACGCCGCGAACATCGTCTTCCGGTGCCCGAGCGCCCAGCCGAGGAGGCCGACGTAGCGCGCGCGGAGGCGCTCGAAGCGCGCGTTGAAGCCGTCGTGGATCCGCCCGAAGAAGCCGCGCGGGCGCGCGGCGTGCTCGGCGTGGGCCTCGACCTCGGCGGCGAGCAGGTACTTCACCAGCGTCGGCACCAGCGTCCGCGAGAGGAGGTACGACGCCATGACGGAGAAGGCGACCGCCATGCCCATCGGCAGGAAGATGAACTTCGCCGGCCCCTCGAGGAAGACGACCGAGACGAAGACGATGCTGATGCAGAGCGACGCCACGAACGCGGGCACCGCGATCTGCTGCGCGCCGTCGAGGATCGCGCGGGTGAGCGGCTTGCCCATCGCGAGGTTGCGGTGGATGTTCTCGATCTCGACCGTGGCGTCGTCGACCAGGATGCCGACCGCGAGCGCGAGCCCCCCGAGCGTCATCACGTTGATCGTCTGGCCGAGCGCGCGCATGCAGAGCAGCGCGACGATCACGGACAGCGGGATGCTGATCGCGACGATGATCGTGCTCCGGAAGCTGCCGAGGAAGAGCAGGATCATCGTCGCCGTGAGCAGCGCCGCGATGACGCCCTCGACGACGAGCCCGTCGATCGCGCGCGTCACGAACGTCGACTGGTCCGAGAGCAGCTCGACGTCGAGGCCCTTGGGCGCCGAGGCCTCGATGGTCGGGACCATCGCCTTCACCCGGCTCGCGACCTCGGTCGTCGACGCGCCCCCGGTCTTCATCACGCTGAGGACGACCGAGCGCTTGCCGTCGCGCCGCGCGATGTTCGTCTGCACGGCGTAGCCGTCGTGGACGTGGGCGACGTCCTTCACGTACACGGGCCGGCCGCTGCTCGCGCGGATCGGGATCTCGTTGAGCGCCGCGATCGCCTCGGGGCTGCTGTTCAGGCTGACGCGGTACTCGCGCTCGCCGATCTTCGCCGCGCCGGTCGGCAGCGTGAGGTTCTGCGCGGAGATGGCCAGGTTGACGTCGGAAGGCGAGAGGCCGTGCGCGCGGAGCGCCGCGAGATCGAGATCGACCGCGATCTGCCGCGTCTTGCCGCCGCTGGGGAGCGGGAAGCGCGTCCCTTGAACGACGCTGAGCATCGTCCTGACGCGCTGGTTCACGTGGTCGAAGATCTCGGACTCGCTCAGCGTGTCGCTCGAGAACGCGAGCTGGAGGATCGGCACGCTCGACGCGGTGTAGCGGAGGATGATCGGCGGGATGGTGTTCGGCGGCATGCGCCGCAAGATCGTCTGCGACGCGGCCGTGACCTGCGCCATGGCCGCGGGGACGTCGGCGCCGGGGTGGAGGAAGAGGCGGATGACGGAGACGCCGTCGAAGCTCTCGCTCTGGAGCGTCTTGATGTCGCTGACGTTGCCGGACAGCGAGTACTCGCTGAACTGCGTGATCTGCTGCTCCATCTGCTGCGCCGGCAGGCCGCCGTACGTCCAGACGACGCTGATGACCGGGATGTCCACCTCCGGCAGGATGTCCGTCGGCGTCTTCCGCGTGACGTAGACGCCCCCGAGGACGAGGAAGAGCGCCATCACGATGAACGTGTACGGCCGGCGGAGGGCGAGGCGGACGATCCACATGGGCGACTGAAGTTGACCGGCTAGTAAAGAATTCGAACGAGGCGTGAGGACGGGCGGCGGAGCGGACCCCGCTCAGACGCGCGTGTCTCGGCTTCGGGGCGAGGGCCGCGCCGCGCGCTTCGCCGGCGCCTTCGCGCGCGGCGCCGGGACGACGACGCCGACGAGCGCGAAGCCGACGGCCGGCAGCTCGCGGAGCAGCTCGGGATCGTCGTGGATGCGCGCCTGGAGGAGGACGCCCTGGACGTAGGAGAAGAGCGCCCTCGCGTCGGCGAGGGGATCGCCCGCGCGGACGACCTTCTCCGCGTGCGCGTCGCGGAGCGCGGTCTCGAGGTAGCGACGGAAGTTCCCGATCACCTCCTGCACCTTGGCGGCGAGATCCGGCCGCTGTTGGATGCACTCGGTGCCCACGGAGTTGTGAAAACACCCGAGGACGCGGCCGTATTCTCGCCGCACCTCGATCTGGCGCTCGTGGACGTGGGCGAAGTAGAGGCGGAGCCGCTCGAGCGGCGGCCGCGCGGGTGAGAAGATCGCGTCGAGGAACGGACGGCGCGTCTCCCAGTGGTGGTCGAGGGCGGCGACCATGAGCTCGTCCTTGCTGGCGAAGAAGTGATAGAAGCTCCCCTTCTTCACGCCGGCCTTCTCGCAGATCGCGTCGACGCCGACGGCGCCGTAGCTCGCCCGCCAGACGAGATCGATCGTGGCCTTGATCAGGCGCTCGCGCGCGTCGCTGGTTCGAC
>JAHBWF010000145.1 GCA_019637105.1 Labilithrix sp. | reverse complement strand
GCCGCGGTGTTCGCGGCGCCGTCGCCGGGGCCCTCCCCCGTGTCGGCCGGGGGGACGGTCTTGTAGACGGTCTCCGTGGTGCAGGCGATGATCGGGAGCGCCGCCAGAGCAATGGACAAGAGCTTCTTCATGGTCGTCTTCCACCCCTCGCCGCTCCGCCCCGCCCTCCCAGCGGGCCCGCGGAGCTCGAGCGCCGTCCACCTACACCGGAAACTGGGGCCTGTCGAGGCGACGTGGGTCGATTTCTGACCCGTCCGGTGTCGTCTCGGAAACACGAGCCCGCCGCCGCCGCTGCCGCACCCAGCGCGTGAGGGGACGGCGGAAGGCGCCGCGTCGACCGGGCGCGCGTCCGGTCAGGGGCAGGCGCCGCCGGCGGTGTCGCATCCGGCGCAGTCGACGGCCGCGCAGGCGTTGCCGCCCGCGGCGCAGGTCAGCCCGCAGACCGCCGGGACGGCGTTGCACGTGACGCTCGTGCAGCCCTTGTTGGCGGCGTTGCCGTTGCAGCGCACGCACAGCGCCGACGCCATCGCCCCGTCGATGACCACGCTCGCGCACGCGTCGCCTTCGCAACGAACGTGGCACGGCTGACCGGCGGCGCACGTGATGACCTTGCTGCTGCACGCGCCGGCGGCGCCGCAGTCGACCTCGCAGGGGACGCCGGGCGGACACACGATGGTCGCCCCGCAGCTCGCGCCGGGGCACGCGATCCGGCAGCGGCCGTCGTTGCAGGACGAGCAGGCGTCGGGGCACCCGGCGTCGCCGGCGTCGCCGGCGTCGCCGCCGCCGTCGGCGATCTCGGCGTCGGCGTCGGTCTCCTCGCCGGCGTCGGTCTCCGCGTCGGCGTCGCTCGATCCGCTGGAGCCGCTCGTGCCGTTCGTGCCCGGCAGCCCGCTCGATCCGCTCCTCCCGTCGGCGCCGGCCTCGTCGCCGGGCTCGACCCCGACGGTGTCGAGCCCGCAGCCGCCCGCCGCGGCGAGCGCTCCGGCGCTGCCGAGCGCGGCGACGGTCACGATCAAGAGAGGGCGCACCGCTCGAAGCGTATCGCGTTCGAGCGCGAGGGGTAAACCCGCTCAGCGCCCGGCGGGGCGCGCGGGCTCGTCGACGACGACGGCGAGCGCGTCGAGCGGGCGCCCGGGCCGGCCGATCTTCAGGTCGAGGAGCTTCCCTTCGCTGCCCTGGAAATAGGACACGCGGATCCGGTGGTGGCCTTTGCCGAGCGCGATCTCGCCCTCCGCGTCCCGCGCCTCGTGCTCGCCGTCGTCCTCGACGACGACCTCGCCGTCGATCTCGACCCGCACGCCGTCGTCGGCGCGCGCGACGAACCGATGGACGCCGTCGCCCTCGGCCTCGAAGAAGCCGTCGAAGATCAGGGCGAAGCGCTCCTTGCGCATCCGCCGGCCGAGCGCGCGCGTCGCCGCCGCGAGCCCGATGCTCGGGACGCGGCCGCGCGCGTTCGGCGCGACCGTCGTGACGTCGGCCAGGCGGTGGAAATCGCCTTCGACGTACGTGTAGCGCGCGCCGGCCGCCGGCGCGGAGAGCGCCGTCGGGGGCCGGAGCGCCTCGCGCGCGACGGTGGAGCGGACCGGGAGGCTCGCGCGCCCGCCGGGCAAGAACAGCGCCGCGGTGATCGTCGTCGTGTCGCGCACCACGAGCGGCGCGGCGAACGCGGCCGACGCGTGCGTCGGCTCCGATCCGTCCTGCGTGTAGCGCACGACGCCGCTCGGGAACAGGCGCGGCGCCGCGAGCGTCACCGTCTTGGAGTCGCCCTCGACGAAGACCTCCCGCGCGCGCAGGCCCTCGGGCGGCTCGATGAAGTAGCGGACCCCCGAGGCGTCGAGCGCCGGTAGCTGCGCCTCGAGCCGCGCCGCGAAGTCCGCTCCGCTCGCCGCGCCCGTCCAGAGCGCCTCCGCCAGCGCGGCCACGCGCGGCATTGCCATCGCGTCGATCTGCTCGGGCGTCTCGACGTACTCCGTCCACAGGGTCCCCTCTCCGCCGAGGATCCTCGGCGCGCGCGCCGGATCGAGGCCCTCGGGCGACGGATCGAACGCGTGCACCTTCGACCACGGGAGCAGGCCCTCGTGGCCGGGCTCGCCCTTCGCCCGCGACTGCCGGATGTTGAGGTAGACGTGATCGTGAGGGGCCATGACGACGTCGAAGCCGCGCGCGGCCGCCTCGCGGCCACGCTCCTTCGACTGCCACGCGAGCACCACCGCGTCGGGAGGCAACGCGTCCGAGAGCGCCTCGTCCCAGACCACCGCGCGCCGTCCGTGGCGCGCGAGCATCGACGCCGCGCGCTTCATGAAGAGCCCCTGGAGGGCGCTCGCGTCGAACCGGCCGGGTCTCTCGCGGGCGAGCGCCGCGCGGCACTTGGCGCACGCCGACCAGCGCGCCGGCGGGACCTCGTCTCCGCCGAGGTGGACGAGGCGCGAGGGGAACGTCGCCGCCACCTCCCCGAGGACGTCCTCGAGGAGCGCGTAGGTCTTCTCGTTGCCGGCGCAGAGGACGTCGTCGAAGATCCCCCACGTCCGCGGCACGCTCTGCCGCCGGCCGGTGCACGAGAGCTCCGGATGCGCGGCGAGGATCGCGCGCGCGTGTCCGGGCATCTCGATCTCCGGCATCACCGTGACGAAGCGCTCGCGCGCGTGGCTCACGATCGCGCGCGCGGCGTCCTGCGTGTAGAAGCCGTCGCGGCCGCCGGTCGCCGTGAGCTCGGGGTGGCTCTTCACCTCGAGGCGGAAGCCCTGATCGTCGGTGAGGTGCCAGTGAAACACGTTGAAGCGGTAGAAGGAGAGCAGGTCGATCCATCGCTCCACGACGTCGGCCGTGAAGAAGTGGCGCGCCACGTCGAGGTGCATCGCGCGGAAGGGGAAGCGCGGAGCGTCGTCGAGCGAGACGCACGGGACCGTCCAGCGCGAGGTCGCGTCGAGCGGCGGCGTCGTTCGACCGACGCGCCGCGCGCCGGCGAGCTGCGCGAGCGCCTGCGCCCCGTAGAACAGGCCTGCCGGCCGCCGCGCCCGGACGATCGCGCGCTCGGGCGAGACGTCGACGGCGTACGCCTCGTCGGCGACGTCCCGCGGCGGCTCGAGCGCGGCGTCGCGCGGCGCCTGCGCCTCGTCCGGGGCGCGCTCGAGGCGGAGCTCGATCCCGCGGGCGGGCTCCGCGAGGGCTCCGCGGGTGAGCGCGGCCGAGGGCAGGCCGAGCCATCGGGCGAGCTGGTCGCCGACGGCGCGCGCGCGCGCCACGTCCGCGTCGCGCGCGTCGGCGATCGCGATCGGCGTCGCGCGATCGATCGTGAAGGCGCCCGCGCAGCGGGTCAGCGCCCGCGGCCTCGGGACGAGCGGCAACGCGCCCGCCGGCGCGCCCTCGCCGCCCGCGCGCTCGGCGTCGAGGACGCTCGCGTCGAGCGGCGCCCCGGCGGACGGCTCGACGGGGCGTCGCCCGAGGTCGTCCCCGCACGACAGGGCGAGCGCGAGGGGGCCCGTCGCGAAGACCGCCCGCCACGTCGCCTTCACCGGGTCCGCTCGCCGCGTCACGGCGTCCACCATAGCGTGCCCGACGGGATCCCGAGCCGCTCGAGCGATCGCGGCCGCAGGTGTGCCAGGCGGGTCAACATGACCGCGATGTCCGGGGGCTCGCCGCGCGCGGCCCGCGAGAGAGCGGGAAATGTCGGGGCCGGCTGCGCGCGAGCGCGCCTGGCACGCGCCCTGCTCGGGCAACTCCGCCGCCCGGAACGGGCGTTCGGCTACGCTCTCCCTGGGGGTCCTCCGGATGAACCGCTACGTCGCTCTCGCCACCGCCTTGCCCGTCGCGCTGCTCACCCTCGTCGGGTGCCCGGCCGAGCCCGAGCCGCCCCTCGCGATCGACCCGTCGTCGCTCCAGGCGCCCGCGCGCGGGCAGGGCTTCCAGTTCCGGACGCCGCTCTTCCAGGTCAACGCGGGCGAGGAGGTCCAGGACTGCTACTTCTTCAAGGTCAGCGAGCTCGCGAAGCAAGGCGGCCTGCCGGAGAACGAGCCGGTGAACCTCCACCGCATCCAGATGGTGCAGCGCGCGGGCTCGCACCACATGAACCTCTTCCGCGTGAAGAGCATCAAGGGGCTCGACCCGAACGCGGGCCCCGTCTCGCGCGGCCTCAACGGCCAGGGCGAGTGCTTCAAGAGCCCGAACTGGGCCGACTGGCCGCTCATCGCGAACACGCAGCAGGACGGCGAGGTCGACTGGACCTTCCCCGAGGGCGTCGCCAACGTCTTCCAGCCGGACGAGTGGATCATGCTCCAGACCCACTACGTCAACGCGAGCTCGCAGAAGACGCCCGACGACGCCGAGGTCGCGGTCAACTGGCACACGATCCCGAAGGAGAAGGTCGTCCACCAGATGGGCACGCTCTTCGCCACCAAGCAGTCGATCCGCGTCTGCAAGCACAACCCCTCGCCGGAGTTCAGCGGGACCTGCCAGTTCAAGAACCCGAGCCGGGAGGTCAACATCATCGGCGCCAACGGCCACTTCCACGGCCGCGGCAAGACCTTCGACATGTACGCGTGGGACGGCGTCTCGATCGCGAAGCCCGCCGACGACGCGCGCTTCTACCGGTCGGAGGCCTGGGACGAGCCGCCGATGCTCCGCTCGCCCGAGCTCGATCTCCAGGTGAAGCCCGGCGGCGGCGTCTACTTCACGTGCAGCTACCAGTGGCACCCGCCGGCCGACGAGATCGGCGGCTGCAAGGCGCTCGACGACGCCGACAAGAGCGAGGAGAAGGACTGCTGCTACACGTTCGGTCCGATCGTGGAGAAGAACGAGCACTGCAACATCTTCGTCTACTACTGGCCGCAGCAAGAGACGGGCGACGTCTTCTGCAACTGAGACGTGATCCGGCGCGCGCTCATCCTCGCCGGCGCGACGCCGCTCCTCTTGCTCGCCGCGGGCTGTCCCGAGGACGCTCCGCGCTCGCCCGACGACGGCGGCGCCGACGCGCCTCCGACGAGCGTATGCCCCACGGGGTACCTCGGCGATCCGAGCGCGGACGCCGTCGTCGAGCTCCGCGCGCTCCGCGCCGACGGCACCGACGTCCCGTTGAGCGACGGCGACGATCT
This sequence comes from Labilithrix sp., assembly GCA_019637105.1. Classification (GTDB taxonomy): domain Bacteria; phylum Myxococcota_A; class Polyangia; order Polyangiales; family Polyangiaceae; genus Labilithrix. The sequence goes on along the minus strand of JAHBWF010000145.1, from coordinate 13,516 downwards.
CGCGGTCCTCTTCCCTCCGCAGGGCGGGCGCGTCGCGTTCGTCGGGGTCCGCGCCCTCAACGTCGACGGCTGCGGAGTACAGATCGTCGGAGCGCTCCGTGATCCGGGCTCGAAGCAGCTCCGCCTCGACGGGCGCACCGTGAACCTGCGCCGCGAGCCGGACGGCTGGGGCACCACCGGGCGCGGGACGACGACGAACATCGAAGACTCCGCCGAGATCGGCGACTACTCGAACATCCCGCTCTGCCCGAACCAGTGGGCCGATCAGGACGTGTTCGACGTCTCCTTCGAGCTCGAGGTGGTGGTCACCGATCGCCGGAAGAAGACGACGACCAAGAAGATCGCCGTCGTCCCGCGCTGCGCGGAGCCGGGGGACAAGGAGACCGCGTGCCGATGTCTGTGCAGGAACGGCTACGTCCTCGGCGAGACGTGCGGGGAGGACGCGGGCGTCGACGGGGCGACGCCGTGAGGCGTGGGGCGCTCGCCGCGTTCGCGGCGCTGGCGGGCCTCGTCGCGCTCGGCGCGTGCGACGACGGCGCCGTGGCGCCTCCCGGCGACGCCGGCGCGCCCGACGCCGTGGCCGAGGCGGGCGCCGCGTGGCGGCCGGTCCTGTCCGATCTCGAGGGCGCGCTCCTCTCCGTGTGGGGAAGCTCCGAGCGCGACGTCTGGGCGGTCGGCGGCGCGCTCGGCAACGGCTTCGACGCGCTGGTCGTCCGCTTCGACGGAGCGACGTGGCGCCGCCTCGCGCCCGGCGGGCAGGAGACGTTCTGGTGGGTGCACGGCACCGGACCTTCGGACGTGTGGCTCGTCGGCGAGAAGGGACGGATCACCCACTGGGACGGCGCGTCGTTCCGCGAGCTCGCGTCGGGCACGGACGCGACGCTCTACGGCGTGTGGGCCGCGGCGCCGGACGACGCGTGGGCGGTCGGGGGGACGCCCGAGCGACCGGACGCGACGAACGACGTCGTCCTCCACTGGGACGGGGCGAGCTGGACGTCCGAGCCGCTCCCCGCGCCGAAGGGGACGGCGCTCTTCAAGGTGTGGGGCTCGAGCGCGCGCGATCTCTACGTCGTCGGAGAGGCCGGCGTCGTCTGGCACCGCGCGAACGACGCGTGGGAGCTCGAGGCCGAGGGCGTCGCGACGGGCAGGCTCACGACCGTGTCCGGCTGCGGCCCGAACGAGGTCTACGCCGTCGGCGGCCGCGATCTCCTGGTCTCGGACGGGACGACGTGGAGGCGCGCCGACGTCGATCCGCTGAAGGTCGTGAACGAGCTGAGCGGCGTCTCGTGCCACGGCGGTCGCGCGGTCGTCGTCGGCGGCGGGAGCCTCAAGCTCCGGCTCGTCGACGGCGCGTGGGAGAGCGATTTCGGCTCCGAGCCGTACACCGATCTGCACGGCGCGTGGGCCGATCCGTCGGGCGCCTTCTGGGGAGTGGGCGGGCAGTTCACGGCGAGCGCGCGGCCGGGGGCGAAGCGCCAGGGCGTGATCGCGCGCTACGCCGCGGACGCGATCCCCGGCGTGCTCGCGCCGTGAGTCGATCCAAACGCATCGGCCCCGATCGCGCTGGCGATCAGGGCCGATCGGGTTGCCCGCGAGGCCGTCGTTCGTGCGCTCAGCCCGTGAGGGCGCGTCGCTTCGTCGTCGTCTTCCGCGTCGGTACCGTTCCCGTGCCGGGCGTCACCAGCACCTCGAGGTCGATCGCCAGCGCACCACAGATGCGGTTGGCGACGAACAACGAGGGGCCGAGCTCACCGCGCTCGAGGCGCGCGATGTAGTTCGGGGACAGCCCGGCCTGCTCCGCGAGGAAGGCCTGCGTCCAGCCATGCTCTTGTCGAGATCGCCGGATGGCCTCCCCCACCGTGACGTTGAACGAGCGGTGCTCGTCCTGCGGGTCGGAAGACCCGCGTACGTCCCGCTGATCTGGATCGAACTTCGGTCTACGTCCGCTCTCTTGGCCCACGTTGGAAACCGTAGCTCAACGCTCGAGCCGTAGCAGGTGAAATTGTGCTTCTCGGGATGAGGCGGCGGGCCTCAGGATGGATCGAAATGATCAAGGATCATCAATGGTTGAGATCAACGCCCTGTGCGATTTCGCGCGCATGAGCCGCGCGGCGCGAGGCAAAAAAGGGAGGACCATGTGCGCCAGGCGATCGCCTCCGCGCGCGACGTGCGAGCGCTCCCTCCATCGGTGACGGCGTGCAGCGTCGACGTGGAGCGTCACGTCTGTTCCGAGCGGGTCAGTGGGCCTCGCGCTCCGTCGGAGCGTTGCGGTACTCTCTCCGCCGGGGGCTCGTCGCTCGGGAGCATCCGTGAACATCGACGTCGGCCAAGTCATCGCAGGCAAGTACGAGCTCGTGAAGCTCCTGGGCAAGGGGGCGATGGGCGAGGTCTGGCTCGCGAACCACAACTCGCTCGGCGGTCAGTTCGCGATCAAGCTCGTCGAGCCGACGGACGACATCGAGGCCGAGACGGCCGCCGGCCGCTTTCAGCTCGAGGCGCAGATCGCGGCGAAGCTTTCGCGGCGGACGCGGCACATCGTGTCGGTGAGCGATCACGGCGAGGAGAACGGTCTCGCCTACCTCGTGATGGAGCTGCTCGAGGGCGAGTCGCTCGAGGCGCGGACGAAGCGGACCGGCGCGCTCACGCTGCCCGAGGTCGCCGCGATCGTCTCGCAGGTCGCGCGCGCTCTCTCGCTCGCCCACGAAGAGGGCATCTTCCACCGCGACCTCAAGCCCGCGAACGTGTGGCTCGGGCGCGACGAAGACGGACGCCTCCTCGCGAAGCTGCTCGACTTCGGCATCGCGCGCTCGGCGAAGCCCTTCCGCACGCGCACGCCGTTCGCGACGAGCAAGGACATGGTGCTCGGGACCCCGAGCTACATGAGCCCGGAGCAGGCGCGCGGCCTCGAGACGCTGGATCACCGCTGCGACCTGTGGGCGCTCGCGGTGGTCGCGTACGAGGCGCTGACCACGCGGATCCCGTTCGAAGGCGAGACGGTCGAGGACATCTTCCTCTCGATCTGCACCTTCCGCGTCGTCCCCGCGCTCGCGCGGCGCGCCGATCTGCCCCCGGCGATCGAGGCGTTCTTCGCCCGCGCGTTCGCGCCGACGCTCGAAGAGCGCTTCGCGAGCGCCGCGGAGCTCACCGAGGCGTTCGAGCGGCTCGTCACGCCCGAGGACCTCGAGCTCGCGCTCGGCATCCCGCCGACGCCCACGAGCGCGCGCCGGCTCGAGGTCGCGCGCGGGAGCTCGCCCGGCGTCGGCAGCCACCCGGACCTCGGCGGCCACGCGGCGCGTCCCGGGAGCCGTCCGGACCTCGGCAGCTCGCCGGGCCGCCTCGGCAGCCACCCGGACCTCGGCAGCTCGCCGGGCCGCCTCGGCAGCCACCCGGACCTCGGCAGCCACCCGAACGTCGGATCGACGAGCGATCCGCAGATGGTCGCGCGCGGGTCGTCGCCCGATTTCGAGAACGTCGCGCTCGGCGAGCCGACGTACAACGGGCGGCGCAACGGGACGACCGGATGGCTGATCGCCGTCGCCGGCTTGATCGCGCTCCTCGGGATCGGGATCCTGGTGCTCGTCGCGTTCCGCGGCCCGAGCCGGACGGTCGGCGCCCAGCCCACGGAGGTCGCGACCACGGCGGCGACGACGCCGCCGCCGGTCGCCGCGTCGGAGAGCGCCGCGCCGCTCGACGCGCCGTCGCCCGTCGGCGTGGACCTGCCCGAGCCGCCGTCGACGTCGAAGGCGGCGCCGATCGCGGCGCGTCCGAAGACCACCGCGGCGAAGACGGCGGACGTCACGCCGCCGCCCCCCGCGACTCCGGCCGCGCCGCCGCCGACCACGCCGCCGGCGCCCGCGCCGACTCCCGCGAAGACCGTCAACAAGGCCGAGGTGTTCTGACCTCGCGCGAGGTGTCGGCCTGCGTCCGACCGTGGGGCGAAGGCGGCTCCGCTCGGCGAGCGGCGGACCCCGCGCGCGCTCGGAGCCCTCGCCAGGACGTGGATCGCGCGCGCGCCCGCGCGCGGTCGGTCGGGTGGGGCTACTCGACTATCCCGTTCCGATGTATCTTTCGACCGTGAGCACCTTGCGCTTTCGGCCCCTCGCGGCGTCCTTCGTCCTCGGCCTGGCCGTCCTTCACGCGAGCGCGCCGGCGAGCGCCTCCCCCGAGTCCGACGCGAAGGACCTCTTCGCGCGCGGTCGCGATCTGCGCAACGCGAACGACTGCGGGAGCGCCGCGCCGCTCTTCCGGAAGGCCTGGCAGGTCTACCCGCAGGGCCTCGGCTCGCTCCGCAACCTCGCCGAGTGCGAAGAGCAGCTCGGGCACTTCGCGTCGGCGCGGCGCGCGTGGCTCGACCTGAAGCGCGCGCTGATCACCGCGCCGAGCGACGCGAAGTACGAGGGCTGGGACAAGGACGCCGAGGAGGCCGCCGCGCGGCTCAAGCCGAAGGTCGCGGCGTTCGTCGTCGACGTCTACGTGAAGTCGCCCGAAGGCGAGGCGCTCGCGAACGAGAACACGGGCGTCGAGATCTTCGTCAACGGCGAGTCCGTCGGGACCACGCTCGTCGGCACGCCGCTCGAGCGCGATCCGGGCACCTACCGCGTCCGCGCGCAGTTGGCGGACGCGCAGCCGGTGGAGCAGACGGTCAACGTCTCGGCCGGCGACAACCCGCACGTGACGATGCGTCTCACCGTCACGCCGAAGCCGGCGCCGGTGGTCGCGACCGAGGACCACTCGACGCGACGGACGGTCGGATGGATCGTCGCCGGGGTCGGCGCGGCGGCGCTCGTCGGATCGGGCGTCACGTTCCTCGTCCGCCAGGGCGCGCTGAGCGACGTCGACGAGCGCTGCTCCGCGCGGCGGAACTGCCCGGAGGACCTCCGGAGCACCGTCGACACCGGCAAGACGATGAGCACGCTGACGTCGATCCTCCTGCCGGTCGGCGTCGTCGGCGTCGGCGCCGGGCTCGCGCTCGTCTTCACCAGCGGCTCGTCGACGTCGTCCTCCGCGGCCGCGGAGAAGCCCGCGCGCACCGTGCGCGTCGCTCCGGGCCTCGGGGGCCTCAGCGTGTCGGGGAGCTTCTGAGATGAGCCGTCGCCGGGTCCTCGCCGCCGCCATGTTCGCCGCGCCGCTCGTGATCGTCGGCGTGGCGTGCTCGTTCCCCGAGGTGACCTTCGGCCCCGGAGCCGACGGCGGGAGCTCGCCCGCGGCCGACTCCTCGGAGGTCGACGCCTCGACGAGCGACGTGAGCTTCGTCACCGACGCGGTGACGCGCGAGGACGGCACCGCGGCGATCGCGGACGCGAGCGTCTGCGAGACCAGACCGAAGTGCGACTGCGACGACGACGGGTACGCCGACGAGGCCTGCGACGTCGACGCGAGCAGCCTCCTCTCCTCGAAGGGGGAGCCGCTGAAGCCCGGCGACTGCGACGACCTCGATCCGCTGCGCCATCCGGGCCAGGGGTTCGTCGACGAGGTGCCGGCGGAGGGCAAGGACGGCGACTGGAACTGCGACGACGAGGTCGAGCGCTTCCCGCTCGCGAAGGTCACCTGCAGCGGCAACGGCCTGACCGGTTGCGTCGGGAGCCCCGGCTACCTCGTCGAGCCGGTCTGCGGCACCGCGAACGACGTCTACGCGTGCGAGGCGTCGGGTCTGGGACGGTGCAACTCGATCCCCAAGGGCAGGGCGACCCAGCTCTGCAAGTGACACGCGATGCGACGTCTCCTCATCATCCTCGGATCGGTCTCCCTCGCGATGGGGACGACGTGGGCCTGCAGCTTCCCCGAGGTGACCTTCGGTCCTCCGGACGAGCTCGAGGCGGGCGGCGGCGGCGCCGAGCCGGGCTCCGACGGCGCGGCCGATGCCCCGGACGCCTTCGAGGAGGAGCACGACGCGGGCCCGATCCTGATCGACGGCAGCACGGTCGACGCGCTCGTCGTGGTCGACGCCGGCGGCAAGGTCGACGCCGCCGGCTGCGCGAGCTGCGACTGCGACGACGACAACTACAACGACCTGGACAAGGACGGCTGCGATGGCGCGGGCGGCGCGCCGGACTGCGACGACACCGATTCGCGGACGCACCCGAACCAGGGCTATCTCTTCGACAAGGCCGAACCGCCGCGCAACGGCGACTGGGACTGCAGCGGGACGGTCGAGAAGCTCTGGACCAACGAGAACACGACGTGCTCCGGCTTGACGCTCGGCCTCGGGTGCTCGGACATCTACGGCTTCACGTCGCCCGTCGCGTGCGGCGAGAAGGGCACGTGGATCCGCTGCAAGAAGCGCCCGGGCCTGCTCGCGCTCGACTGCATCGTCGACGAGCAGAAGCTCGAGACGCAGCTCTGCAAGTGAGCGCCGAGGCGCCGTCGTTGGCCTCGCCGACCCCGCCGCGTCCGTCCCTCGCCGTCCCACGGCCGTCGCCGGCCGGGAGCGGGCCGCCCGCGCGTCAGCGCCGCGCGGTGGACGTGAACGAGGACGCGCTGTAGGTGCCGTTCGCGGGGAGCGCCGGGAGCGAGTAGCCCGCGAAGGGCAGCTCGGCGTCCGCGATGGAGCCCTGCAGGCGCCGGAACGCGGTGTACGACGGCAGCGTGTCGGCCTCGATGAACACGATCGTCGGCGATCCGAAGGCGACCGGGCCCGCGTCGCCGGCCTCGGGCAGGAAGCTCTCGGCCTCCGCGGGCATCGCAGGCGCGGTGACGGACTCCGAGCCCGGCGGCACCACGAACGTCCACACGGAGTACGTCTCGTCCGGGGCGTAGAAGTGCGTACGGACGAGGCCGCCGTCCGCGGCGGCGGCGCCGTCCGTCGTCCAGCGCAGCACCGGGCGTCGCGCGTCCGTGCCGGAGACCTCGGCGCTGGTGATCGGGGGCAGGAGCTGCGTCGCGTCGAGCGTGATCGCGGCCGCGGGCGCGACGCGCTTGACGATCGCCCGCTTGCCCGAGCCGTTCGCGTAGAGGAAGGCGTTCGCCTGGAGCGCGTCGGCGAAGCTGGTGGCCGTCGCGAAGGTCGCCTGTCCCTCCAGCCCCTCCGCGTAGCCGGCGCGGTAGCCGTGCCCGCCGGCGACCTCGAGCAGCTCCCGCTCGCCGAACACGCCGGCGGGGACGCCGGTGACCGAGAGCGACACCGACGTCGGGACGCGCCACGCGCCGGTGGCCACGGCCACGGCGCCGCCGTCCGTCGGGAGCGCGTTGCCCTTGCTGAACGAGTGGCCGACGAGGTCCCCTTCGCCGTCGCGCGCGCGCACGAGCACGGAGCCCTTGGCTTCGCCGTAGCAATACGACAGGAGGTTGAAAGTCACCGTCTGACCCTCGGTGTAGCCCTGGCAGTTGCCCGCGCGCACCTCGTAGTTGGTCGCGCCGGCGTCGGAGAACGGACCCGGCAGCGTCACGGTGAGCTCGCCGATGAACCTCTCCTCGTTCCACTCGGCGTCGCGGACGACGAGCTGGTCGCCTTCCTCCACGCCGGTCCAGGTCACGATCTGCCGGTGGCCGGGCTTGGAGAGGAGCGCGCTCGCCATCGCCGGCGTCGCGCCGTCGCTCCGCGTCGCCTTGCCGTCCGCGCCGGTGAGCTTCGTCTCGAGGACGGCGCCGTCCGCGCCGTGAAAGACGACGCGGACGCCGGCCTCCGGCCCCGCCTCGCCGACGACCGTGACGCTCACCGAGGGCTGGACGACCGGCGCGTCCGGCTCGGCGTCGGGCGCCGCGCCGTCGAACGGCGTCTGGCTGCCGTCGAACGTCGGCGTGCTCCCGTCGAGGAGGAACGAGGGGCTGCTCGGCGCGCCGGAGTCGTCCTCACACGCGAAGACGGCGCCGGCGAGCAGGACGAAGGGGCCGAAGACGAGGGTGACTCTTCGCATGCTCTCGCAGCATGCCGTGGTCGCCCCGCGCCGACAAGTCACTCGAACGGAGACGGGCGCTCCCGGCCGAGCGCGCGCGGCGCGGCGGCGCGGATCAGGGCGGCGGCTGGAAGCGCAGCACCTGGCGCCACTCGGTCACCATGTTGTCGTCGGTGATGACGCGCGCGCCGGCGGCGTCGGCGCGCGCGAGCACGCTCTCGCGCCGCTCCAGCCCGTCGTCGCGCGGCGGCTCGTTCACCGTGTCCGCGTAGCGCACGAGGTCCTCGAGGTACGCCCTGCCGTCGTCGTCGTCCGGGAGGATCGGGGCGCCGTCGATCGTCATCGAGGTGAGCGTCGCGCGCCAGCGATCCTCGTCGAAGGAGAACGGCGAGTCGCTGACGGCCATGAAGTTGTAGACGCGGAGCGCGTGGGGGAAGACCGTGCTCGCGGTCATCTTCGCGTCGTCGGACGACGTCGTGTTGAAGTAGAAGAGCCCGCCTGGGGAGAGGCGCGCGCGCACGAGCTCGAGGAACTCGACGGACAGGAGGTTCGTGCTGTGGCCGCGCCAGTTCCAGGTGGTGTTCATCACCACCGCGTCGAACTTCTCTTCGGGGTGGCGGTTGAGCCATCGGCGCCCGTCGTCGACCACGATCTCGACCTTCGGGTTCGACAGCAGGCTCTTCACCTCGTCGTATTTCGAGATGAGCGTGAGGTAGCCCGGGTTGATCTCGACGACGGTGAGCTTCTCGACGTGCGGCAGGTGCGCGACGACCTGCGCCCACGCGCCGGTCGCGAGCCCGATCATGAAGACCCGCTTCGGCGCGGGGTGCATCGCCCCGAGCGCGTGAGCCCGGAAGATGCCGTTGCGGTCCCACCGGATCGACGTGCTCACGCGCCCGTCGTAGGCGCCCCCGCCGTAGACGGTGCCGTCCTGGGTGACGGTGATGACGCCGCTCTTGGTCTCCACGACGTCGAGGAACCGGGTGCTCGCCTCGTCGAAGCTCTCCTTGTAGAGGAGGCGCTCCCAGATGCGGTCGTAGACCGAGGGCGTCGCCTTGACGAGGACGACGGACACCCCGAGCAAGGCGACGAGGCCCGCGGCGCGGCTCGAGGGCGGCATCTCGGCCATGGCGACGAGCGCCGCGACGAGCACCATGCCGACGCAGGCGATGATCGCGCCGATGGTCTGGAGCGACCAGAGATCGAGGAAGACGAAGCCGGTGACCAGGCTCCCCGCGGCCGAGCCGACGATGTTGGACAGGTAGACGTAGCTGAGGTTCGCGCCGGCCTTGTCGTCCGGCTTGATGCCGAAGTGGGCGACCGTCGGGAGGATCGCGCCGAGGAGCGCCGCCGCGAGGGCGACCGCGGCGAGCGCGGGCGGCCAGTCGTACTTCTTGGCGCTCAGGCCGAACGCGGGGACCACGAGCCACGCGACGACGTTCGCCACGAACGTGAAGATCGCGAGCGCGCGGAGCTGTTTGGTGTCGCCGGCGCGCGTCTTGTCCTTGCAGAGCGCGCCGGCGACGCGCGAGCCGATCGCGAGGCCGAACAGGTAGGCCGCGAGGAGCAGGCCGAAGGCGCCGGGGAGGCCCCAGCTCGCGTAGGAGATCACGCGGTACCAGAGGATCTCGTACGACAGCGCGATGAAGCCCGCGACGGCGGCGACGGCGAGCGCGACGGCGAAGCCCATCAGACGTTCTCCGCGGCCTTCGACGACTCCGCCGGAGGACCTCGCCGGAGAGAGGGGCCGCTCGGGTCGCCGTCCGGCGCCATCGCCTTCGCGAGCGTCTCGGCGATCTCGCGCGGCCGCGTCGCGCGTCGATGCGCCACGTAGGCGAGCAGGCTCACCGTGACGTTGAGCAGCGCCGCCAGGCGAACCGAGCCGGACTGGCCCGCGCGGCCGAGGATGAAGAGCACGGACGCCGCCGACGCGAACGCCGAGCCGAGCGTGTTGACGAAGTACAGCGTCCCGACGCTCTTCCCGACGTTCTTGTTCTCGCGGACGAGGTGCGCGACGAGCAGCGGCAACGTGCTCCCCATGAGCATCGTCGGCACGAGCACGAGGAGGAACGTCACGAAGAACGTGGGGACCGCGCCCATCCCGAGGGTCACGTCGCCCACGGCGTGGAACACGGAGAGCGAGACGATGCCGAACAGGCCGATGCCGAGCTCGACGAGCGAGAAATAGAGGAGGACCGGGCGCTTCGCGTCCTTCGAGACGGCGCCGCCCGCGAGGCTCCCGACGCCCAGCCCGAGCATGAACGCGGTCACCACCATGGTGACGCTCTCGATGTTGATGCCGTAGATGGCGTAGAGCGCCCGCTGCCAGACGACCTGGTAGAGGAGCGCCGCGAAGCCGGACAGCAAGAAAACCGCGTAGATCCAGGCGCGCCCGGGCATGGCGGGAACGCTACTACACTACGCGGATGCGTTCAGCTCCCCGCCCCCCCGCCCGACGCCTGTTGCCTTTACAATGTAAAATGCTACGCCCCGCTGCGATGCGTCCCCGGGCCCTCGTCACCGTCCTCGCGCTCCTCCTGGCGGCCTCCGGCCCGGCGTGCTCGGAGGACGAGGGCAGCGGCGGAGCGCCGGCGGCGACGATCGCGTTCGATCCGGACGCGGAGCTCGACGCCGAGGGCGCGTTCTTCGACTTCCCCTATCCGTCGGACCTCCGCCTCACGAGCGAGGGCACGCCGGATCTCGCGTCGTTCCCCGATCCGGGGGTGCCGATCCTCGCGGGCCTCAAGCTCGGGGCGACGCAGCGAAAGGGGTTCCCGGTCGTGCCGGTCGGGTACTTCAAGCTGACGGCGAAGCCCGCGCCGCGCGATCCCGAGGTCGTCGTCGAGGGCGGCGCGCGCGCGCCGCTCTTGCTGCTCGACGTCGATCCCGCGTCGCCGTCGCGCGGCGCGGCGCTGCCCGTCGTGGCGCACACGCCCAACGCCGATCCTTACGTCCCCGAGCACCTGCTCGCGATCGCCGCGCGTCCCGGCGTCGTCCTCGCGCCGGGCCGGCGCTACGCCTTCGTCGTCACGCGCGGCGTCGGCCTCGAGTCCGGCGGCGAGCCCGCGGCCCCGGCGGCGCTGGCGGCGCTCGCGCGCGGTGAGACGCCCGCGGGGGCGTCCGGCGCGGCGATGCGCGATCTCTACGCTCCGTTGTGGGAGACGCTCGACACGCTCGGCGTGGCGCGCGGCGACGTCGTCGGCGCGACCGTGTTCACGACCGGCGACGTGGTCACGGACACGCACGCCCTCGGACAGAAGGTGCTCGCGGCGCACTCCACCGACGTCGCCGGCTACGCGCTCGAGGCGGAGACGAGCGGCGAGGACTCGCCGTTTTGCCACGTCCGCGCGACGATCACGCTCCCGCAGTTCCAGCGCGGCGCGGCGCCGTTCGACACCGAGGGGCTGTTCGACCTCGACGCCGACGGGGCGCCGGTGAAGCAGCGCGACGAGACCGTCGGGGTCTCGATCGCGTTGCCGAAGGAGCCGATGCCCGCCGGCGGCTACCCGCTCGTCCTCTACTTCCACGGCTCCGGCGGCGTCTCGCGCCAGGTGATCGACGGCGGCGAAGACGCCGAGCCGACGGATCGATGGCCCGCGGCGGTGCTGGCGAAGCACCGCTTCGCGGTCGCCGGCGCCGCGCTCCCGCTCAGCCCGGAGCGCGTCCCCGGGGCCGGCGCGTTCGACTACGTCAACATCAACAACATGGTCGCGACGCGCGACACGTTCCGGCAAGGGATCGTCGAGTCGCGGCTCTTCCTCTCGGCGCTCGAGCGGGCGCGGATCCCGGCGTCGGTCGTCGAGGCCTGCAGCGGCCCGACGCTCCCGGCCGGCGAGGACGCGTTCCGCTTCGCGCCCGCGCCCCACGCCCAGGGCCAGTCGATGGGCGCGATGTACACGAACCTCGTCACGGCGACGGACGAGCGCATCAAGCTCGCGGTGCCGACGGGCGCGGGCGGCTACTGGACCTACTTCATCCTGCGCACGACGACGATCCCCGGCGTGGCGGGGCTCCTCTCGCTCGTCTTGAAGACGACCGAGACGCTCACGTTCCTCCACCCGGCGGTGCACGTCGCCGAGACCGCGCTCGAGCCGATCGATCCGATGGTGAGCGTGCCGCGCATCGGGCACGATCCGCTCCCCGGCCACCCCGCGCGCTCGATCTACGTGCCCGCCGGCAAGGACGACTCGTATTTCCCCGAGGCCGTGTTCGACGCCATGGCCGTGGCCTACCGCCACCCGCGCGCGGGCGACGCCGTGTGGCCGACGATGGATCAGGCGCTCTCGCTCGTGGGCGTCGGCGCGCCGCTCGGCTACCCGGTGAAGGCGAACGTGACGTCGGCGGCCGGCGCTCCGTTCACCAGCGCCGTCGTCCAGTACGACAGCCCGGGGTACGACGGGCACCAGATCTACCGCCGGCTCGACGCGGTCATGCACCAGTACGGCTGCTTCCACGAGACGTTCCGCGCGACGGGCACGGCGGTGCTGCCGGCGCCGGCCGCCTTCGGCGCGGCGTGCGCGGAGTGAGGGTCCTGCTTGTGATGAAATATCTTGTAATGTCTTGAGTTTGTGCTTGTCTGAAGCGGAGGCGCGCCGGCCCGCGCGTCTCCGCTTCGCGACGGCCTCCGCGAAGCGCGTCGGGCGGCTCGTCAATGAGCCAGCAGGACGGCGCCCGCCGTGACGAGCACGGCGCCGAGGACGCCCAGCCGTCGCGGTCGCTCGCCCAGCGCGACCGCCAGGACTTGGGCGAAGAGGATCGACGTGTTCCGGAGCGTGAGGATGACGCCGGCGCCCGCGTCCTTCATCGCCGCGAGCAGGACGAGGAAGCCGAAGCTCGCCAGCAGGCCGCCGACGACGAGCCGCGCCGGCTGCGAACGAGCCGTCGCGAAGGCCGCCGCGCGCCGCGCGCCGAGCGCGGTGACGTTGAGCAGCGACGCGGTCGACAGCGCGATCGCGACGACCGCCGCGGGCTCTCCTCCCGTCGAGAGCGCGAGCTTGTAGGCGAGGTGGTAGCCGCCGACGAAGAGCGCGCACAGCGCCGCCACCGCGATCCCCGAGCGGAGCGGCGCGGGCGGGCGGCCGGCCCGCGGCGCCTCGGCGCCCTCCGACGGGAGCCCGTCGTTCGGCGCGCCCGCGCCCTCGCGCGGAGGCGCCGCGGCGGAGGCGGCGAACGCGCCGGGCGCCGGCCTGTGGGGCGCGGCGCCGGTCGCGACGAGACCGAGGACCACGAGGAGCGTTCCGATCGCGCGCGCCGCGGTGATCGCCTCGCCCAGGGCGAGCACGGAGATCGGCCAGACGACGACGAGCGCGCCGCCGCGGACCACCGTGTAGACGCTCCCGAGCGGCGCGCGGGAGAGGGCCCGAGCGAGCGTCACGAAGTAGCAGGCCTCGAGCACCCCGGAGGCCACGCACCAGGCGAGGCTCGCGAGCGGCGGCGCGGGCGCGCGGAGGACGACGGCGAAGAGCACGCCGCTCGCCGCCGCGAGGAACATCATCCCGATCACCGCGTGCTCGGGTTCCCGGCACCGCTTGAGGATCGCGTTCCAGGACGCGTGCGCGAGCGCCGACCCGAGGACGAGGAGCACGATCGAGACGGGCATCCGGCGGCCTCATCCTACAGGCTACGGGCGTTCTCCGCCGACGACGCGGAGCCGCGGGGCGGCCGCGCGCCGGACGACGACGCGA
>JAHBWF010000144.1 GCA_019637105.1 Labilithrix sp. | reverse complement strand
GCCCCGCGCTTCGCGCCCGACGAGGCCCCGCGCTTCACGCCCGACGAGACCCCGCGCTTCGCGCCCGTCGAGGCCCCGCGCTTCGCGCCCGTCGAGACGCCGCGCTTCAGGCTCGTCGAGGCCCCGCGCTTTTCGCCCGACGAGACGCCGCGCTTCGCGCCCGTCGAGACGCCGCGCTTCAGGCTCGTCGAGGCCCCGCGCTTCGCGCTCGTCGAGGCCCCGCGACGGGGCTTGCGCCGGCTCGACGACGCCGCGCGCTTCGGCTTCCGCTTGCGCCGCGGCGCGAGCATCGTCCCGCGACAGCTCGGCGTCCCGCACCGGCACGCGAAGATGCGCTCGACGTCCGGCGGGTCGTTGGAGTCCCGCGTGATCCTGTAGTCGTAGACGAGCTCCTCGCCCGGACGGATCGCGCGCAGGGCCTCGATGAGGAGGCGCCCGTCGTCGATGATGACCTCGCAGTTCGGCTCACACGAGTGGTTGATGAAGCGCGCCGCGTTGCCGCCCGATCCGCCGTCGATGACCGTCTTCGAGTCGACGGTGAAGAGGAACGTGTGGTTGTCGTCGGCGGCCTTGTGCGCGTGGCGTCGATCGGCCTCCTCGTGGGAGATGCGCTCCCCGAGGTACTCGATGATCGAGGCCCCCTTGCGGATCGCGCGCGTCGCGAACAGCCCCGTGCCGTGGACGGGGGATCGGCGGAGGCGGTAGGCGAGCTGTGGACGTGGACGTGGCGGGCTCTTCGTCGTCTTCTTCGACATCTGCAACTCCGCGCTTAGGCCGACAGGCGGCCTGCTGGCAAGCGCCAGTTTCGGTCGCGGCGACTTCGGGCCGACGTCGTCCCGTCGGATCGCCGGGCCCGAGCCGGCGAGCGCGCCCCGGAGGCGGCGGCTCGGAGGCCGCCGATCTCGCCGAGGCAGGGCAAGGAGCCGCTCCGGAAGGAGCCGCTCCGGAGTCGAGCCGATCGCGAGGAGAGGGCGAGCCCCGTCGCGCGGAGCTCGCCCTCGTCGACGCGCTACCCTCGAGGCCGCCGGCGCCGCGCGGCGGCGAGCGCGGCCATGGCGCCGACGGCGAGCATCGCCACGCTCGACCCCGCGGCGCCGCTCGGGCGCGCGTTGCAGAGGATGCCGTTGCCCGACGCGAGGATGTCGTCGTCGATCCCGCCGTCCGGCGCCCCGTCTCCGCAGGCGCCGATCGCGCTCGTGTCCGACGAGCACGTCCTGCCGCTCGGGCAGCCGTTGCCGCCCTGGCCGCGGCAGCCGTCGGCGCAGACGCCGGTCGCCTCGTCGCACACGCGGCCGCTCGCGGCGTCACCGCAGTCGGCGTCGGTGGCGCAGCCCGCGCCCCCGTCCGTCGGGTCGACGCACGCCCCGATCGCCTCGGTCTTCGAGGAGCAGACCTTGCCGCTCGGGCAGCCGTTGCCGCCCTGGCCGCGGCAGCCGTCGACGCAGACGAGGCTCGTGTCGTTGCACACGCGACCGCTCGTCGCGTTCCCGCAGTCGGGATCGCTCGAGCACGCCGAGCAGACGTTCGGGAAGCCCTCGTCGATCGTGCCGTCGCAGTCGTTGTCCTTGCCGTCGCAGACCTCGGCGCCGCTCGGGACGCAGCTGCAGGTGTTCGTCGCGACGTCGCACGTCGGCCGGAGGCCGGGGCAATCGGTGTCGCCGCCGCACTCGACGCAGACGTACGGGTGCGCGTCCGTCTTGCAGAAGGGCGTCGGCGCGGCGCAAGGCAGCGTCGCGTCGCACTCGTCGACGACCACGCTGGTCGGGGGGTTGCCGGCGACCGGGCCGTTGCCGTCCGTGACCGCGCTGCCCGACGGCGCCCCCTGGACGCCCGCGGCGGTGATCGTCGCCTGGTTCGCGAGCGTCCCCGTCGCGCCGGCGTCGACGGTGACGCGGAGCGTGACGGTCGACGACGCGTCGACGGCGAGCGAGCCTCCCTGCGCGCCGTCCGCGCCCGTGCCGAGCCGGACCGTCACGGTCCGGGTCGCGGCGTCGTACTCGCCCTGGTCGCCGTCCGCGGCGTCGGTCTTGGCGCCGGCGTTCGGGCCCGCGGTGACGGCGATCGAGCCGGGGACGAAGGTCACGCCGGCGGGGAGCGGATCGACGAGCACCGTGTCGACCGAGGCGTCGTTGCCCGTGTTCCGGACGACGATCGTGTACTCGAGCGTGTCGCCGGGCAGGATGCCCCCGCCGTTGACGTCGCGCACGGTCTTGGTCGAGGTCGTGAAGTCCGGGCGGTACGTCGAGATCGACGTGACGAACCCGCCGAGCAGGTAGACGTCCTGCGTGCTGGTGGCGCGGATCGGCGCGGACTGCTGCCCGGCGGTGAGCTTGCCGGTGATGTCGACCACGTCGATGTCGACGCCCGAGAGGCTCCGCGCGCCCCCGGTGAGCTGCGGCAGATCGCCGACGTTGGACACCGGCGCGCCGAGGTAGGAGCGCGACCCGTTGAAGAAGTTGGTCGACGGGTTCACGGCGTCGGTGAGGGCGGCGCCGCCGTTGAAGAAGAGCTCGTCGCCGTTGATGGAGCCGTCGCCCTCGAAGGCGACGACGCCCAGCTTGCCGTCGAACCCGGCGTTCGGGACGCGGAAGCCGGAGAGCGTCGCCTCGACGGGGTTGCCGCTCCAGACCGTGTCGAGCCCGTCGAAGAGCGCCAGGTTGCGCGGCGGCTCGGTCGCGAGCTCGTAGAACACCGCCATCCACCAGCCGGCGAAGAGCGTGTCGTTGTCCGTGTTGACCACGCTCCGCGCGTCGACGCCGCTGACCCGGTACGCGCCGGCGCCGTGCAGCTGCACGAGCGCGGTGACGTCCGCGACGGACTGGTAGGCGAACTGCGAGCCGATCCCCGCGCGGTTCGCGGTGACGGCGTCGATGTTCTGGGTGAAGACGCCGGGCCGCTCGAGCACCGCCGTACGGTCGTCGGTGTTCGTCGCCAGCGTCGCGGCCCAGTAGAGGTACGCGTGGGTCACCGTGGCCCCGGGAGGGAGCACGAGCACGGCCGTGCTCCGCGCCTGCGCCGCGGTGATCGTGTTGTTGGCGGCGGCCGCCCCCGCGGCCGGCTCGTCCGAGCGCCAGAAGACGTCGGGCGCCGAGTCGCCCAGGTTGTTGCCGCACGCGCCCACGGTCCCGACGACGGGCGCCGGCGTGCCCGCGACGCAGTCGTGCCCGAGCGTGTTGCCGAAGAGCACGAAGTCGCCGCGCTGATCGACCTGCACGCGCAACGCGGGGACCGCGGACGCGGTGTTGGCGACGAGGCCCAACGCGGCCGCGCCCAGGACGGAGAGTGTCTTTTTACTTCGCATCGTTCGCTCCCTTGGCCGCCTTCTCGACGATCTTGAACTCCACGCGCCGGTTCCGCTGACGCCCTGCTTCGGACTGGTTGTCGTCGATCGGGGCGTTCTGGCCGTAGCCCTTCGCGACGAGGCGCCCCTCGTCGATCCCGCGCGACGCGAGGGCCTTCTTCACGGAGGCGGCGCGGTCCTCCGAGAGCTTCTCGTTGTTCTTCGGGTTGCCGCGGTTGTCGGTGTGTCCCTGGACCTCGAGCTTCAGGATCTCGGGGTGCTCCTTCAACACGGCCGCGACCTCGTCGAGCAGCGCGTCGCTCGCCTTCTTGATCGACGCCTTGCCCGTGTCGAACTGGACCTGCTGCAGGATGACGATGGCGCCCTCGGTGACGCGCACCGCGGTCGGGCAGCCGTTCTTGGTCGGATCGGGGTCCGGCTTGCCCTTCTCGTTCACGCAGGCGTCGACGTCGTCGCGGATGCCGTCGCCGTCGGTGTCGGGCGGGCAGCCGTTCTCCGCGGGGTTGTCGCTCTTGACGCCCTTGACGTCGGGGCACGCGTCGACGTCGTCGTAGATGCCGTCGCCGTCGCGATCGGGCGGGCAGCCGTTCTTCGCCGGGTCGTCGCTCTTGACGCCCCTGACGTCGGGGCACGCGTCGACGTCGTCGTAGATGCCGTCGCCGTCGCGATCCTGCGGCGGCGGGCAGCCGTTCTTCGCCGGATCGTCGCTCTGGATCCCGAAGGTGTCGGGACACGCGTCGACCTCGTCGAGGACGCCGTCGCGGTCGCGATCCTTCGGCGCGGGGCAGCCGTTCTTCGCCGGGTCCTCGCTCGGATCGCCGAACGTGTCCGGACACGCGTCCACGTCGTCGTAGACGCCGTCTTTGTCGCGATCGGCGCGCTGCTCCGGCGTGTACGCGATCATGAGGACGCCGCGGAACTGCGGGGTGCCGATGCCGCTCGTGAGGCCCGGGCCGAAGCCCGCGCCGATCTCGAGGTCGCGGACGACGCGGTAGCGCGCGCCGAGGAGCGCCTCGGCGTTGGTCGTGCGCTTGTTGACGCTCTCGGTCGAGAAGGCGACGTTGACCTCGGGGCCGACCTGCAGGTGACGAGACTCTCCGAGGAGCACGCCGACGCCCGCGCCGCCCTTCACCATCGTGCCTTGCTCGACGCCCCCGTAGTTCTGCAGCGAGCGCAGCTCGGGACCGGCCGCCGCCGACCACACGATGCGGTCGGTGCGACCGCCGACGATGACCTGAGGCATCCCGCGCACCTTGCCGTCGCCGACGAAGGTGTCGCTCTCGCCCGTGGGGAACCAGACGTAGCCGCCGAGCGCGAGCTGGAACGCGTCGTGGTACTCGCCGAGGAGGCGCACCCGGAGCCCGGCCCGGAGATCGCCGAAGGAGGCGCCGCTCGGCGACGCGAACGCGGCGCCGCCGCTCGTCGGGCTCTCGCCGCCCTGCGCGAGCGCGACGGGGACGTTGACGTTGAGGTTGAGCCGGTCGAAGAGCGAAAACGACCCGTTCAGGTGCATGAAGAGCTGATGGCTGACGACCGAGCCCACCTCGGAGTCGTCGCTCGATCGGCGGAGGACGAGCGGGTTGTGCGCGTAGTCGCCGAGGAGCATCAGGTGCGGCGTCGCGCGGCCCGCCGCGAACGGCGACTGGACGCCGAACATCCGATCGCCCGCCGGGGCGGGATCGAAGCGATTGAGGGGGAGCCCCTGCGCCTGGGACGGGATCGCCCAGGCGACCGCCGACGCTCCAAGGAGAGCGGAGATGGATTTCGAGAGTCGTTTAAAGTGCATGCGGTCCGCGCGCGATCGCAATGGTCGTGCCGCCCCGCCGCAGCGGCCGCGTGCCGGCGGGAGGGGCGGCCTACCCCGCGAAAATGCGTCTTTTGTCGATGGAGTTCCGATACGGCAGAGCTCGGCACGGGCGCCGAGGAGCTCGCTGCGGCGCCGGCGCTACACCACCGTAGCGCCACCGCTGCACCGCGCCTTTCATTCTTGCAATGCTACTCGCCCGAGCCGGCGGGCCCCGAGCGCGTCGCCGCCTTGAGGCGCGCCGACGCGGCCGGATCGTTCACGAGGAGCTTCTCGACGAGGCCGAGCACCGCCTCGTCGTCGGGGCGCATCGCCGACTCGACCAGGCTCTTCACGTGCGGGCTCGCGTCGACCGCGCCGTCGATCGCCTGACCGACGCTGACGGCCTTCACGAAGCGATCGAAGAACGCCCCGTCGCCGCCGACGATGTTGAACTTCGCGTTGGAGAACGCCTGCGCGAGGATCTGCGCCTGGGCCTCGGCCACGCTCGTCTTGGCGTGGATCGTCTCGAGCTCGATCGTCTTCTCCTTGTCGAGGCGGAGGCGGAACTCCTCGTGGACGCGGCTCGCGTCGTCGAGCGCCTTCATCGAGGCGGCCTTCTCCGCGATGCCGGCGGCCTCCGCGACCAGCTTCTCGCGCGTGATCTTGGCGAGCGCGAGGCCCTTCTGCTCCTCGCCCGACGCCTCCGCGACGAGCTTCTCGCGGAGCGCCGCCGCCTCGGCGATGCCGAGCTTCTCGACCGCGGCGGCGTCGGCCTCCTTGACCTTCACCTTGGCGAGCCCCTGGCGCTCCTCGCCCGCCGCGACCGACTGCATCTTCTCGAGCGCGACGCGCGCCTCGACGAGGCCCTGCTTCTCCGTCGCCAGCGCGTCGGCCTCCTTCACGCGGGCCTTCGCGAGCCCCTCGGCGGCGGCCTCGGCCTGCGCGCCCTCGGCGAGGCGGATCTTCGCGCGCGCCAGCTTGTCGGCGGTCTCGAGCTCGGCGTCGGCGGTGATCGACTTCTGGCGGGCGGCGTGCTTCGCGACCTCCTCGGCGGCCTCGGCGGCCTTCACCTGCTTGACGAGCGCGGTGGCGGCCTCCGCCTCCGCCTGGATCTTGAGCGCGTCGCGCTCGCGGTTCGCGCCGGCGATCGCGCGGACGTCCTTGATGTGCTCCTCCTCGATCGCGACGGTCTTCTCCACCGCGATGCGGGCGCGGATGACGTCGGCGATCTCCTTCTTCTGCAGCTCGACCTCCTTGTCGCGCGCGATCCCGACGAGGGACACCTCGCGCTCGCGGTTGATCGCCTCGAGCTGACGCGCCTTCTCGACGCGCTCGGTCTCGACGGCGATCTCGCGCTCGCGGTTCTTCTGCGCGACGGCGACGCCGCGCTGCTTCGCCTGCTCGGCGATGAGCGCCTCTTCCTCGTTCTTGTGGTGGACGATGTGCGTCTTCTTCGACTCCTCGCTCGCCACCCGCGCCGCCTCGTTCTGCTCGCGCGCCTGCGCGATGGCGATCTCCTTCAGCTTCTTCGCCTCGGCCTCCGCGCGCCGCTGCTCGAAGTTGAAGATCGCCTCGTCGGACTTGAGGTTCTCGCTCCCCATCTCCATGCGCTCGCGCTGGCGGAGCTCGTTCGTCTTCACGTTGTGCTGGACGGTGATCTCGGTGATCTTCCGGATGCCGTCGGCGTCCATGATGTTGTCGCGGTCGAGCGCCTCGAGCGGCGTCTGCTCGAGGTAGTCGATGGCGGCGTCGTCGAGGATGAAGCCGTTCAGGTCCTTGCCGATGACCTCGATGATCTTGTCCTTGAAGTCGTCGCGCTTCGTGTAGAGCTCCTCGAAGTTGAAGTGCTTGCCGACGGTCTTGAGCGCCTCGGCGAACTTCGACGTGAACAGCTCCTGGAGCGTCTTCGGGTCGCTCGCGCGCGCGCAGCCGATCGACTGGGCGACCTTGAGGACGTCGTCCGCGGTCTTGTTCACGCGGACGAAGAAGGTGACGTTGATGTCCGCGCGGATGTTGTCGTTGCAGATCAACCCCTCCTTGCCGCGACGGTCGATGTCGATCGTCTTGACCGAGAGGTCCATCGTCTCGGCGCGGTTGATGACCGGGTAGACCATGCGCCCGGTGAACGCCACCTCGGCGTCCTTGCCCGTCGTGTTGACGATCAACGCCTTGCCTTGCTCCACCTGGCGGTAAAACCGCGTGAACATCGCGAGGACGCCGAGGAGGATGATGAACAGCGCGCCGACGATGGCGCCGACGAGGATGGCAGTCTCGGGCATGAACGACTCTCTTCTCCCCACGAACCGTGGAGCCGCTTCCCCGCCAGCGCGCGAGCGTGCTGGCGGTTCTCCGAGCTCCGCGCGAACGCGGCGCTCCTGACGCGGGCGAGAAATCCGCACGCGCCCCCGTCTCCGGGGGTCGGAAGGGTCGCATGTCTGCCCCCGGGAATGGAGCGACTTTTTCGGGCGCGACGGCCGATCCTCGACACGCGTACAGGTGCTCCGTCCGCGCGGGGCCCTCGTTCGGCGACCGCCGGTCGTCCGTGGTAGTCTCGTCGGTTGGAGGGGGGGCAGCACATGAGGACACACCTCGTGGTCGGGATCGCCGTCGGGCTCCTGACGGGCGCGTGCGACGGCTCGGACACCGGACCGGCGCCGAAGCCGATCTCGGAGAAGCAATCGAGCGGCGGGAGTGACGGCGGCTCGGGCGGAGGCGGCTCGAGCGGAGACGGCAGCTCCGGCGGAGACGGCAGCTCCGGCGGAGACGCCGATCCGGACGCGGGCGGGACGATCGCGCCGGACGTCCTCGCGAGCTGCGGCGAGATGTGCGACCACACCGTGTCGCTCTCCACCGACTGCCCGGACGACTCCGCCACCCAGTGCAAGGCGCTCTGCAGGCTGGTCCTCACGACCTTCGACGCGCCGTGCCAGCAGACCGCCAAGGCCTGGTACACCTGCATGAAGGAGCACACGACGGCCGCGGCGTGCAACGGCGGCAACGTCCCGACGGCGACGGCGCCCGCGGAGTGCGGATCCCAGACGACCGCCTACACGGCGTGCCTGCAACGGTAGACCGGCGGCCGACGCCGAGGCGTCCGCGGCGACGGCGGCGACGCGGAGGGCGTCCGCGGCGACGCCGGACGAAGGCGGTCACGCCGAGGCGTCCGCGGCGACGCCGAGGCGTCAGCGGCGACGGCGGACGAAGGCGGCGACGCCGAGGAGGACGCCGAGCATCGGGAGGCCCGCGCTCGCGCCGGCGCCGGTCGGGCTCGCCGAGCAGCCGTTCGACGACGTCTTCTTCTTTTTCTTCGCGACGGCCGGCTCGTCGTCGCCGAAGTCCTCGCCGACGTCGTCGTTCAGGTCGTCGGCCGGCGGGTCCGAGTAGTCCGCGTCGGAGGACGACGGGCCCGAGCTCGAGGTGTCGGCCGGCGGCGACGCGTCCTCGGGCTTCGCGTCCTCCGGCGCCTCGGCCGGCGCCTCGCCCACCTCGAGCTCGAGCGTCTTCGCGACGTCGAAGCCGTTGTCGATGCCGTCGAGATCGCACGGGGTCCACTCCTCGCCGCCGTTGGCCGACGCGCGGAACGCGACGACGTAGTCGCCCGCGGCCAGCGCCGACACGACGCCCTCGAACGACGCGTCGAACGACGCGCCCGACGGCTCGGTCGTCGCGCGCGCGGGCAGCCAGCGCACCTTGGTCGGGGCGCTCTTCAGCGCGATCCCGAAGCGCCCGAACGGCGCGGAGCGCGCCTGCAGGTCCTTGAACGTGACCTTCGCGGTGACCTTCACCTCGCCGCCGACGACGATGGGATCGAGCTTCGCCGTCTCGATGGTGCACGCGGCGACCGTGCCGCCGGTCTGGTAGCCCCAGAGGCCTTTCGGCGCGTACGGGAAGTTCCGGAGGATCGGCTTGTCGATGACGATCGGCTTGAACGCGTCGGGCGCGTGCTCGCGGAGGAAGTCGGCGTAGCGGCCGAGCTGCGCGACCTTCCACGCGCCGGCCGAGCAGCCGTTGCCGTTGGCGGCGGCGGCGTTCGCGCCGCCGGCCGCGTTCGCGCCGCCGGCCGCGTCCGCGTCGTCGGCGGCCGGGGCCGGGGGAGCCTCCGCCGCGATGACGAGGCCGGAGAGCCCGCAGGTCCCGCGGATGTTGAAGCCGGCGAGCTTCGTCGCCGTGCTCGAGCAGACCGGCGCCCCGAGGTCGCCCGCGCAGATCTCGCTGCCCTTGGCCGGGAAGATCGTGCTGTGCAGCTCGGTCTCGGACGTGAGCCGTCCGGCGATCGACGAGGCCTCGCCCTTGTCGGGATCGAAGAAGCCCGCGCCGTCGATCGCCGCCACGCCGTTGATCGCGTAGCCGTCGCGGAGCGGCGCGTGGGTGATGACCGCCCGCGTCCCGCCGATCGCGCGATCGATCTCGACGATCGCGATGTCGGCGTCCGCCTGCTCGGGCACGTGCACCGCGACGACCTTCGCGCGCGCGCCCTTGCCGTCCTTGTCCGCGGCGCGCCCGAGGATCATGCCCTCCTTCGCGCACGACTTGGCGGTGACGGCGACCTTCTCGCCGAGCAGCGCGCCAGCGCACTTGGGCGGGGCCAGGTTCGTCTGCGCGCCGTCGAAGAGATAGACGACCGCCGACTCGATCGCGCCCGAGCCGCCCGTAACGTCCTGCTGCGCCTCGTCGGCGTGGTCGTCTTCCTCCGGCGCGCAAGCGACCAGGCTGCCGGCGGCGGCGATCAGGAGCGAGAGGGCGAAGACGGGGGTGACGGAGCGCATACCCACACGTATCCAAATGTCGTACCATGTGACCGCATTGGAATTGTGGGGGATTTCAGGACGAGACTGGATCCCCGAGCCCCCGCCGTCCTCTCGCCGATCCCCCAGGGCGGCCGCCGACGACGACGGCGAGCCGAACCGAGCCGTGAGCGGCGGCACGTCGTCTGCACGACACGTCGCGACGAACGGAGGTCGGTGCCATGGCTGAGCGTCACGACCGGCGCGCGCGATCCTTGTGGTGGCTCGGGGTCCTCGTCCTCCTCGCGCTCGTGGCGCTGTTCGTCGTGGTGCGCGCGGACCGGCGGCCCGACACGGCGAGCCGCGAGGCGACGACGACCGGCGCGGAGGTGGAGCCGGGGACCGGCGCGGCGGGGCCGGCGTGCGAGACGCACACGGGCTGCGGCGACGACGAGCTCTGCACCCGAGGGCGCTGCGAGCCCATCACCGCGCTCACGACGGAGTGCCGGAGCGTCACGGTCCGCTTCGCCCGTGGAGCGGAGGAGCTCTCCTCGTCGGCGGAGGTCGCGATCGAGCGCTTGGCGCGCTGCCGCCGCGCCGGCCGGCAGCCGGCGCTGGAGGTCGAGCCGAGCCTCGATCCCGGGCGGACGACCGACGAGAACGAAGCGCTCACGGCGGCGCGACGCGCCGTCGTACGCCGGGCGCTCGAGGAGCGCGGCGTCACGGAGGGACCGTGAGGCGCGCTCGACGCCGCGCGGGTCGCCCGCTCACCCGCGACGGGCGCGCGCCTGGTGGAGCGCGAGCCTCACCGGCGTCTCGCCGACCAGCTTCGCCGCCCACGCGTCCAGCGCGCCGGAGAGGACCGGCACGCGGCCGAGGAGCGGCGCGACGCGCCACGCGAGGCCGTTGACCGCGCGCAGCGGGATCTCGCGGCGAGGTCGGTCCGGGAGGCCGGCGAGGCGCCGGAGATCGCGAGGCACGAGCGCCGCCGCGGCGGGTCCGAAGAGCGTCGCGGCGAGGCGGAGATCGAGCGGGGTCCGCGCCGAGAGCCGCGGCCGCACGATGAAATCGATCGTCTCCGCGGCCTCGGCCGAGACGCAGAGGCGCGGCCGCACGCCGGCGAAATACGCGCGGTAGGCCTCGACCGAGTCCGGGACCATCGCGCGCGGGACGCCGATGAGCTCCGCGGCGACGACCTGCTCGGCGAGGTACCGATCGCGCTCGGCGCGCGTGAGGTGCCCCGCGTAGGCCCGGTAGGCCGCGAGGAACGAGTGGATCTCGGTGCAGTGCACCCAGAGCATGGTCTCGGGGTCGTCCGCCGAGAACGGCCGGCCGGTGACCGGGTCGACCCCGCGGACGCGCGCGTGGAGCTTCTTCACGCGCGCCACGGCCGCGAGGGCGGTCGCGCGATCGCCGAAGACGACGGACGCGACGTAGGCCGAGGTGCCGCGGAGGCGCTTCAGCGGATCGGCGCGGAAGTCCGAGTACGCGGCCACGCCCGCCATCGCGAGCGGGTGCATCGTCTGGACGATGAGCGCGCGCATGCCGCCGACGAGCGCGACCGGGTGGCCGATGACCCTCCAGCTGACGCTGTCCGGCTCGAAGAAGCGCCCGACCGCGCGGCGGTCGAGGCGCGACTCCGGCCGGTCGCTCATCGCGCGCGCCGCCGGCGCTGCGGTTCGTCGTCGAGGGCGTCGTCCAGGTCGTCGAGCGGCGCGACCGTGAACTCCTGACGCGCCGGATCGTAGCCGACGATGACGGCCTGATCGCCGCGGCCGAGCCTCTCGCCCGACTCGACGCGGACGCGGACGACGACGCCGGCGCCGCCGTCCTCGAGGGTGGCCTCGCCGAAGCGATCGGTCACCGTGCCCGTGCGGATCGTGCACATCTTGCCGACCAGCGCGTCGTGCGTCGTCGCCTTGATCGGCGTGAACACGCGCGCGAACGGCCGCACGACCATGGACGTCGGCAGGAGCGCGAGGACGGGCGCCACGACGAGCAGCGCGACCTTCGCCAGCGTCAGGGCGATCCCCTCCCCCGGCAGGAGCGCGAGGACCGCCTTCATGCCGAGCATCGTGAAGATCCAGGAGAACAGCGACAGGGCGCTGAGCACGACCGTCGCCGGGGCCGAGCGGAGCTTGAGCGCGGCGACGATGCCGGCGTTGCCTCCGCCCACGTCGCCGGCCTCGCCCGCCTGGCCGACGCCCTCGAGGTGATCGGCCGCGCCCTCGAGGATGCCCTTCGTCGCGCCTTCGAGGGCGCCCTTCGCGACCCCGTCGATCGCGGCGTCCGCGGCGGCGTCGACCGCCGCGTCCACGGCGCCGTCCCCGAGCAGGTTCACGTGCGCGGCGCCCACCATGACGAAGACCCAATAGACGAGGGCGACGCCGAGGATCACGGTGTAGACGACCGCGGGGAAGGTCAGGGCGAGCGCGAGGAAGGGCGCCATGGTCCGCTCCCTGAGCGTACGTCATCGGCCCCGTCGACGGCGTGTCTTTCGAGGCGTAGCATCCGGGCGATGCAGAAGCGCCCGCTCCTCGTCCTGGCCGCCTTGGCCGCGGCCACCGAGCCGGACTTCGGACGCGACGCGCTCGCCCGGCTCAAGTCCGGCGCCCGCGAGAAATACGCCGCCGATCCGATGGGCTCGACGGTCACCGCGGTGCTCGTGGCAAGCTGGCTATTTTACCGCGCGGAGCGCGGGCACAACCCGAAGGTGAAGTCCTTCTACGACGCGCTCATCTACGTCTCGACGAACCTCTCCGTCGGCTACAGCGACATCTTCGCGAAGACGCCCGAGGGCAAGACGATCGGCTCGGCGCTCATGACCTTCGGGCCGTCGATGGCGGCGGGGGTCCTCGGCGAGCCGGACGCCGCGAAGAAGAGCGACGCCGACGCGAAGGCCGTGGTCGAGCGCCTCGACCGCATCCTCGCCGTCCTCGAGCAGCGCGCGGCCGGCTGACCGCGCGCCCGGGGAGGCGCCGCCGGCCGAGCCGGGCCGCGACGCCTCCGGTCTCCGCTCGCGTCAGTCGCGACGGCGGCCGAAGAGGCGGAGGAGGAAGAGGAACATGTTGATGAAGTCGAGGTAGAGCATCAACGCGCCGACCAGCGGCATGTTGGCGTGCGCCTGACCGCTCGCGAAGAGGTCCTTCAGCTTCTGCGTGTCGTACGCGGTCAACGCCGCGAAGACGAGGACGCCCACGATGCTGATGAGGAACTGGAGCCCGCTGCTCGCGAGGAAGATGTTCACCACCGACGCCAGGATGAGCCCGATCAGCGCGAAGATCGCGAAGCGGCCGATGGCGCTCAGATCGCGCTTGGTGACGAGCCCGACGACGGAGAGGCCGGCGAAGGCGCCTGCGGTGACGAAGAACACCGAGGCGATCGATGCGGCCGTGTAGACGAGGAAGATGACGCTCATCGTCGTGCCGGTCAGCGCCGCATAGGCGAAGAACATCGCCGCGACGGCCCCTGTGCTCGCGCGCACGGCCACGTGGTTGAACGCCATCACGAGCCCGAGCTGCCCGAAGAGCAACGCGTAGAACACGATGCGGTTGCCGAGGATGATCTCGAGCGCCGCGGGCGAGCTCGCCACCAGCAGCGCGACGAGGCCTGTGAGCGCAAGCCCAGCCGCCATCCAGCGGTAGGTCGCCCAGAGGGCGTCGCTGACGAGGGGCATGGGCCGAGCGATTGCACCGTGGGGGGACTGCCACCGCCGTTGATCGTCGTAGTTCATCGTGGCGACCAACTTACGCATCACATCGAGATCGCGGAAGTGCGACGTGAGCTGCGGCGAGGAGGAGCGAACGCATGAGCTATCCGGAATCGCTGAACAGCACGGGCTCGATCGGGCTCGGAGGCGCGCTGATCGTCGCGGGGCTCGCCCTGATCGTCGTCGCAGCGGGAATCAACCAGGACTCACGCATGTTCATGCTCGGCGGTCTGCTCGTCATCGCCGGCGTGCTTCGACTCACGACCGCGCTCGCCCACGACGCGCGGATGCGACGCGAGCACCCCGTCGATCCGAGCGATCCGAGGTGGCACGGGGGCGCGGGGATCACGCAGCTCGCCGGGCGCACGTGCGTCGAGTGCGGCCGCCGCATCACCATCGGCGCCGACGGGACGTGCTGCGGCGAGTGCAACGCGCCGGCGCACCTCGATTGCGAGGAGCTCCACCTGGCGCACGCGCACGGGCCGGACACGGCGACCCCCTTCCGCTGAACGACCGGCGCGGCCGGCGGATCGGCGCGACGCGCGCCTGGACGCCGGCCGATCCGCCTCGCACCGGGGCCTTCGCGGGGCGCGCGGAGAAACCCGGATGTCCAGGGAGCAACACGCGCGGAGCCGCGCCGGCACGCTCCGCGCAGAGAGGTGAATCAGACATCGACGGCGCCGAGGGATCGTCTCACCGCTCCCCTCTCCTCGGCGCTCTCTCGCGCCTTCGATGGCTACCGTCCGAGGGCCGCGTCGCAATCCGGCGATGCGGCCCTTTCCCTTTTGTGCGCACACGGCGCCGCGCCGCTCGGGACCGGCGAACCCCGAGCGCGACGTCGCCGCGCGAGAGACGCGCCGCGGGGACCACGCGTCGCCGCGCCGCCCGAGCGCCGGCGCCGCCCGAGGTCACGGCCCGACGCCGGCCGATCAAGGCTTCGGGTAGGACGCGAGCGTCACCGCGAACACGGCCCGCGCGTTCGGCGCCTCGCTCAGGCTCCAGAGCCAGCCGCTCCCGTGATCGACCATCAGGTCCTCGGGCGAGTCGGACCACCGCGACGTCGCGCTCTTGTTGCCGGCGACGCGGTAAATCTCGCCGGCGCCGGCCGGCGGCGCGCTCGACGAGAGGTAGTACGTGCCGTCGACCGTGGCGGCCCCTTGGACCTGCTTGTGGCTCGTCAAGAACGCCTCGGTCGGGAACGTCGTCTTGCTGCGGAGGAGCCCCGTCTTCGGATCGAGCGGCCAGCGGTAGACGCGGCTGGCGAGCGGCCCCGCGCACGCGGTCGTGCTGCAGTACTCGCCCGAGACGAGCGCCGGAGGATCGCTCTTGCGATCGAGCGAGACGAACGAGAAGAGCGGCTTGCACGCGGACGCGATCTGGTATTTCCCGACCTCCGGGATCACGTACTTGTAGTTCGCCGCGCTGCACGCGCCCTCGCCGCAGCCGAACGCCGTCGCGATCGAGACGCGGAGGATGTGGCGCAGGTCGAAGACGCGGAAGCCTCGCGTCGTGTCGGCGACGTAAAGGAAATCGCCGAACCACGCGATGCCGCCCGCGTGGATGCGCACGGGAGCGAAGCTCGGCGACGCCGGCGTGCCGGTCGGCGTCGCGAGGAGCGCGAACCGGTACTTCGGCGCGGCCGGCGCGGTCGTGTCGACGAACGCGATGCGCACGCCCTCGTTCGTCGCCCCGCCCTCGGCCTTGTCGTAGAAGCTGACCAGCACGGCGCTCTTCCCGCCGACCTGGCCGCTCGTCGCGGCGTCGGCGGTGCCGGTGATCCCCTGCGGGATCCAGGCCGTCGACGCGTCGTCGTCGTTCTGCCAGCGGAAGGCGTAGGCCACGTTGCTCGGCGATCCCGGCACGCGCGTGGTCGTGGTGGCCGTGCGGTTCGTGTCGGCGAGCACCTCGGCGACGCCCACCCTCGTCGCGATCGTCTCGAGCGCGGTGACGAGCGCGGGGGGCGCGCCGAGCCCGGCGCTCTCCTCGAGGCCGAACGCGCAGCGGTCGATCGGCGCGAGGCCGGCGCCTTCGCGGAAGCCCGCGGGCGCCGCGGTGCAGACAGACGCCTGCAGATCGCACGTATCCACGAAGCGCGGCGCCGTCTCCTCCGCTGCGCCGGGATCGCCGGGCGCGTCGACCGCGGGCGGCGCCCCGCGCGAGGCTCCGGCGCCGGGAGGGTCGGTCTCCGCCCCGGGGACCGTCAGCGCGTCCTCGGCGGTCTCCTCGTCGGAGGAGCAAGCGGCGATCGCCGCGACGAGGGCGAGCGCCAGACCGTGAGCGAGGCGAGCCATGCGGCGGGGCTCCATGAACACTCCGTACCAGACGCGCGCGGGCGGGACGGGCGGCCGCGCTGCGCCCACGATGGACAGTTGCAGCCTGACTGCACGAGACCGCGCGCGTCCTTGCGCAACTCGCGCGCCTCCGCGCGGCGGGTGGACGCCGTCCACCTCAGCGGATGGACACGGTTTGCGCCAAGCGGGCGGCGCGCGGCCGGGACCTCAGTCGACCTTGCTCGGCGCCTTGTCGGACGAGGAGGGCCTCTCCGACCGCGCCGTCTTGTCGCCCTTGTCGGACTTCTCAGGCTTCTCGGACTTCTCGCTCTTCTTCGCCGGCGCCGGCGCGTCGGCCGGCGCGGCGGACGCGGGCTTCGGATCCTCGTGGACGACGATGCGCGTGCCCGGGTTCTCCTTCGTCGCGCGGACGCCGTGCCAACCTTCGGGCAGGTCGGGGCCTGCCCAGGTGAAGATGTTCTTGGCGTCGTACGGCGTCATGTTCACGCAGCCGTGGCTCCGCTCGCGGCCGAAGCGCGAGTGCCAGAAGGCGCCGTGGAGCGCGTAGCCGCCCTCGAAGTACATGATCCAGGGGACGTCCTGGATCGAGTACGGCCCGTCGCTCGCGCCGTCGTCCTCCATCGTCGCGGCGATGTGCTTCTCGCGGATCTGGAACTCGCCCTGCACCGTGCGGTGGTCCTTCGACTTGTCCTCGTCGTCGTGACGGCCGGTCGAGACGATGGTCGCGTAGACGGGCTTGTCCCCCTCGAACGCGACGAGCGACTGGGTCGAGAGGTTGACGTCGATCCACTTCTCGCCGGGGGCCAGGTTCTTGGGCGCCGGACCGGGGCGCGTGACGGCGGCGTCGATGTCGCGCAGCCACCAGCCCTCGTCGGTCTCGAAGTAGCCGCGCCCCTCGATGGTGACGCTCTTGCCGGTGAGCTGGGCGATCGTGAAGCGGTCGAGCGGATCGCCGCGCTTCAGCTTGCCGTTCTTCTCGTCGGCGCGCGTCGGGTCCCCCTCCTCGATCCGGTAGCGATGCGCGCGCGGGCTCACGACCCAGCCGAGCGGCAGGTGACGCTTCTCGCCCTCCGCGCCGATCTTCACGCCCTCGAACTCGGTCGTCGCCTTGTGGACGAGGATGTGATCGGCCGGCGCGAGGAAGCCCGCCGTGTTGCGCCAGAACTTGCCGGACGCCGTCGAGAGGCTCTTGTCGAGCGCGAGGTAGAAGCCGCGCACCATGCGCACGACGACGAGGCCGCCCTGCTCGTTCGTGCGGATGTCCTCGATGGTGACCTGCGGGCGCTGCCCCTTGTGGTCCTTGAGGTACCACGGCGTGTCGGGGCCGGCGGGCGCCTTCGGCGGGGCGCCGCCGTCGGTCTTCTTCGTCTTGCCGACGGCGAGCCCCTTCTCGAGCTCGCTCCGCTCCTTCTTGAGCGGGCGCCGGCGGTAGAGCGGCGCGCCGTTCGTCAGGTTGAGACCGTAGTCGTACGGCAGCGGGCGATCGGTGTACGGCGGGTGCGGCGCCGTCTCGAGCTCCTTCGCGGAGAGGTCCGTCGTCACGTACTTGCCGCAGACGAAGCCGCCGGTGACGAGCTCGTACCAGCCCTCGACGCAGTTGCCCTTCTTGACGACGTTCGGCTTGACGGCGAGGACCTGCCCCCGCCGCAGGTAGCCGAGGCGCTGCGCGCCCTGGCGCTCCTCGGAGGTCTTCGACGGATCCTTCGCCGGCCAGGCGGTCATGTTGAAGACCGGCGTGACCTGATCGAGCGCGGCGATCCGCGGCGTCGCCCCTTCGACGTCGGCGCCGGCGTCGATGGCCTCGACCGTGACCGGTCCGTCGTCGCCGCTCGTCGTCTCGGTCGTCGCGGACGCGTCGTCGCCGCCCGACGGGCCGTGGCCCTTGCACCCGCCGAGCGCAGGTGTCCCCGCGATCAGGGCGATCAGGAGCAGAGCGAGCGGGCTCGAAGACGCGCGAGGCCGAGACGAGCCGGTTGTTGCGAACGGCGCTCTCACGGACAGCGAACCGCACTACGACTTGTGCGCCGCGCGCGCAAGCCGTGGGGGACGCTCCGCGGAAAGAGACGCGATTTCGCCCGTATGCGGAGCGTCCTCGCGCGCCTCCGGGGTCCACGACGCCGTGGCTCGGGGCGTCGTCCGAGGGGACCGGCCCGACGCTCCGCCCGCCGGTGCGATCACACGACGCGCGCGAGCGCGGGCTTCCTCCATCGGCGCTGGCGCTCCAGCTCGGCGGGGAAGAGCGTCCGCTGCATCTCCGCCAGGCGCGAGGACGCGGCGGCGCGCCCGGCCTCGCCGAGGAGCGCGTCGAGGTGGCGCGCGATCTTCCCGGCGCTCTCGTAGCGGCGCTCGCGGTTGCGCTCGAGGGCGTGCAGCACGATCGCCGCCAGCTCGCGCGGGACGTCGGGCGCGAGCGCGCGCGGATCGGGGATCGGACCGCAGTGGACGGCGCGGACCGTGGCGATGTCCGTCGACCTCCCGAAGAGGCGGCGCGTCGTGCAGAGCTCCCAGAGCATCGTGCCGAGGCCGAAGACGTCGCTCCGTCGATCGAGCGACAGCTGCATGATCTGCTCCGGAGAGAGGTACGGCAGCTTGCCCTTGATGACGCCGCGCCGCGTGGTCGTCGCCCGGCCGTGGCACTTCGCGAGACCGAAGTCGATGAGCTTCACCTCGCCGTCGAAGCCGAGGAAGACGTTCGACGGGTTCACGTCGCGGTGGATGATCCCGAGCGGACGGCCGTGATCGTCGGTCCGGTCGTGCGCGTACTCGAGCGCGTCGGCGACGCGCGCGCCGATCCAGGCGACCGCCTCCGGGTGGAGCCCCATCCCACGCGCGGCGCAGGCGCGCTGGACCTCGGCGAGCGTGGTCCCGAGCAGGAGCTCCATCGCGATGAACGCGTGGCTCGGATCGGCGCCGTGCTCGAGCGTGCGGACGATGTTCGGGTGGACGAGCCGCTCGAGCAGGCGCGCCTCGTCGAAGAACATCGCGAGCACCTCGTCGTCGTCGCGGAGGTCGTGGCGGACGACCTTCAACGCGACGAGCACGCCGTCGGCGTGGCGCCGTCCGAGGTAGATCGTCGACAGGCCGCCGCCCGCGATCTTCCCGAGGACGGCGTGCCGCCCCAGGTGCTCCGGGCGCGTGGGGCACGACGGAGGCGGGCGAGCGGCGCGCGG
>JAHBWF010000143.1 GCA_019637105.1 Labilithrix sp. | reverse complement strand
GGGAAAGGACGAGGCTCGTGCAGGGAATACACGAATGGGGAGTCGTCACGAACGACACAGCTCCGGGGTTTCAGCCCTTCGGGTTCGCCGGCGGGTTGTGGGATCGGGACACGGGGCTCGTGCGGTTCGGGACGCGGGACTACGACCCGACGACGGGAAGGTGGACGACGAAGGACGCGTCGAGGTTTGGCGGCGGGCTTAACTTCTATGTCTACTGTGACGGCGATCCGATTAATCGGATCGATACGGACGGCCACTTCTGGCGCGAGGTTGAACGCGTCTTTGGCGCGGGAATTCGTGTCGTCCGGAATATTACACGCGGCGAGGCACAGCGAATCGTGAAAGGCGGTGGTGATGTTGCCACGAATCGAACCAAAGCCACCCGCTCCTTGACAAAGGATGTTAGCCCTGCGGGCAAGTCGTCCAGACTCGAGTGTCACGGTGATGGCATGACGTCGCACGTCCATGCCCTGGACGAGCAGGGTCGCCATCTCGAGGGAGCTGGACACAGCTTCGTTGATTCAAGCCTCAAGTCCACTTATATTCCCGAGCTGGATCTAAACGAGGATGGCAACGTTGACGCAATGGAGCCATTCGAGCTGTTCACACCATGGCTACCTTTCTTTCCACAAGAGTACCTGCCCAGCTATCAGGGGGGGGGCGTGGCGGCGCATAAAATCATAGTCAAAGCCGAGCATACATGTGCTTTTTTATCACTCTCGCCGTTCCCCGAGAATGTGCCGCCCTGGTCGTACAGATTGTGGACCATAAATTTGAGGTGCGAACTCAGGCAAACGCATCGATCACGAAGCAGGTTGGCGATCGTGCGACATTCGTCCTTACCTCGGGTGGGTGCTCTTGTGACCTCTATGCCCCGAAACGGGACAACAGCAAGGTTGTTTCAAATAAACTAATTACATCCAGAATTAGGTACACCAAGTTGGGCTGGTCGGCAGCAAAGATCGAGCGCGCGCTTGCCGCACGCCGCTCAGAGCCGAATCGTAAGCACGGATTCGTTGGGCTTCGCGAGGACGTTTGTGAAATCGTCGCTCGCATTGCTGAAGCAGCAAATAAGGTAGCGCTGCTCATTCTTGATTATTCGACCAACATTGACATGGAAATCATGCCGCCACTTAAAACCATTACAATGGCGCCCGAGGGCCTGCGCTCTAGTCGAACTCGCCTTCAGGAAGATGTCGTTATTTGGGTTCGAACGGGTTACATATAGCACTGCATTCTGTTAATCCGGCGCGGCTTGGTCTCCATTGGAGCGCGTGAGTCATGCGAGCGGCGGGGAGAAACGCTTCAACCGATTCGTGCAACCGTTCCTTGAAGCATGGCGACACAAGAAGCGTGCGGCCATGGGCACCGCTCTATCTGCATCTGCGTGGACTACTGCTGACCGGTGAGCGGAAGAGTCTGGATTTCCATGAGGATGCATCCTCGAAGACGACGTTCCGTCCGCGCGGCCGTGGCTCGTCACGACGTATACGCAGAGCGTCGCGCCATCGTCTCTCGAAGTCCGCCCAGCCCATCGACCACCACCTCCTTACAGCGGAGTGCGGTTCGGCATACGCGAGAGCGAACCCTACCCCCCGAGGAAGAATGCGCGGACTTCGCGTTCGAAGAGGTCCGGCGCGGCATCCATCGCGACGTGCGCCTGGTTGGGGAGCTCGACGACGTCGCTGCCGGGGAGCTGCGCGTGGAACCGCTCGGTCGCCTCGCGGAGGAAGGGCGGGCTCCGCTCGCCGAGGAGGAACCTCACGGGTGTCGCTCGTTCGGCGAGGGGCTCGAACGTCGTTCGATGTTGCTCGACCGCGGCCATCTCGCGCGGGATTGTCCTCGCGGCGGCGACGCGCGCCGGCCACGCGGTGCTCGCGCGGAGGCGCGCGACGTCGGCGTCGCTCATCTGGACGATGTCGCGGAGGAACCGGACGAGCAGCGCCTCGGGATCGGCGATCATCGCGGCGAAGCTCCGCGTGACGGCGCTCGGCTCGGGCGCCGGCGCGGGCGGCGCGTACGGCTCGTAGACGAGGAGCTTCGCCACCTCGGTCCTCGCGGTGGCCTCGAGGGCGAGTAAGCCTCCGAACGAGTGCCCGAGCAGGAAGACCTCTCCGCCGATGGAGTCGACGAGCGCGGCGACGTCCTCGACCTCGCGCGCGAGCGCGTACGCGCCGCCGTCGTCGCTCGCCCCCCGCCCGCGCCGGTCGAGCGCGTAGAGCGTGAAATGCTCGCCGAGCCGGCGCGAGACGATCCATCGCGACGCGTCGCCCGCGATGCCGTGCACGAGCACGAGCGGCGGCCCCGAGCCGCGCCTGTCGGCCGAGAGTCGGGTGCCGTCGGCCGATCGGAGCTGCAGCCTCTCACGCATCGCGAGCGCCACCCTAGCTCATCGGGCCGTGATCTCGAATCCCCGTCGCACAGCGCGCCGCTCGACCGGGCTCGAGAAGATCGCGGCCGGCGACGTCGTCGCTCAAACCGCGAAACGTGGGTCGCCGACGTCGATCTGCCGGCGTCGCGCTCGCGCTCGTCGGCGGGAAGAGGCAGGCGCGGCGACCGAGAACACGCCCCCGAATCGAACCTTCCTCGCGCCTCGTCGCCTTGGTTCGAGAGCGCAGCGGCCGCGTAACAGTCCGCCGCGGCGACCGAGAACATGCACCCGAATCGAGCCTTCCTCGCGCCTTGTCGCCGTGGTTCGCCGTGGTTCGAGCGCACGGCGGCCGCGCCACCATCCGACGCGGCGACCGAGAACGTGCACCCGAATCGAACCTTCCTCGCGCCTCGTCGCCGTGGTTCGAGAGCGCAGCGGCCGCGCCACCATCCGACACGGCGACCGAGAACGTGGCCCCAGAATCGAACCTTCCTCGCGCCTCGTCGCCGTGGTTCGAGAGCGCAGCGGCCACGCCGCGTGCAGCCGCGAGGCCCAGCCCCGCTGCGGGGATTCGCGTTTGGACGCGGCGTGGACGTCGTGGTCCGTGACGACTTTCGTCACGACATGCAGGAATGGCCACGACCCGTCGTCGCGTTCGCCCCATGGCGATGCAACCTGACGACTCAGGCCTCATGAGGCGGCGACGGAGACGAGCGCCGCGCGGAGTGGACAGACACGTGGCTCGTACCGTGAGGAGGCGTGACGTGTACGAGCGCGCGCGGGTCACCTAACGCGCTTCGATCGGCGGCTCGGGGCGGCGGCGCGCGGTCCGACGCCTGTCGATCCGAACGGATGCCGCCTCGAGCGAAGTGGAGCGTCACGCGCGCCGGTCCTCGTTCGTGGCGCGCAGCGGCTCGCGACGGCACGCCGATGCTCCGACGTGGCGCGCGATCCGTCCGGCGACGACGCTTCGTCGAAAGGGCGAGGGCGTCTCGCGGACGTGGGCGCCGCGCGCGGGGAAGGCTCGACCGCACGGCACCGGAGTTGCTGAGCCGTTCGACTCGAGTCGGTCGAGGCGGGTCGAGAAGGTCGGGCGGATCGTCGCGTCGATGGAAGTTGCCATGAGCCATCACGTCCCCGTTGGAGCGGCCCGCAACCTCGCGTGGATCGCGACGCTGCTCGCCTGCAGCGGTGGGCCGGCCGAGGGGCCGAAGGTGCCCGAGAACGTCGCTGCGGTCTCGATGCGGCTCGACTTCGAAGGCAACTCCGTGCGGATCACCGGCGCGCGCGATCCGTCCGCCGACGCGAAGTACGCCTGCGCGAGCTCGTTCAGCGCGTGCCTCAACTTCTCGTCCGAGGGGACCACCGACGTCGTCGTGGGCCTGTGCCCGAGCGAGGACGCCCCCGCCGGAACGTGGGACTTCTCCTACGAGGTGTTCGACGGCGCCGACTGCGCCGGCGCCGTCCCGCCGAACTTCGACTGCCCCGACACGACGGGCGAAACGCTCCCCGCCGGCGTGGTCACGACGAACCACGTCACGTGCTCGTCCCTGACGGCCGGTAAGACGTGGGACTTCGACATCGTGAACCTCGACCCCGACTGTCCGGACGGCGCCACGTGTGAACCCGCGACGCCGCTCGCGATCACCTACAGCGGCTCGGCCGCGGCCGTCCGCACGAGCCTCGGGCTCGCGGTCGGTGCGGTCGGACCGCTCCCTCCCACCGGCGGGTCGCTCTCGGACAGCCAGGTCAACGTCACCGTGCCGACGCTCGGCACGCTCGGCGCGTTGACCGTTCAAACGCAGGGCGCCGGCGCGACGGCCAACTCGAGCGCGACCGTCACCGGCGTCAATTTCGGCGTCATCAGCGGGCTCGTCGGCGTGACGGCGACGTTGATCGGGAGCACGTCGCAAACGACCTGCCCGCCGACGGCCGCCGCGAGCTCGACGATCACGGGGCTCGCCCTCCAGCCCCTCATCGGACCGCCGATCCCGATCACGGCGACCGGCGCCGTCAACCAGGTCGTCCTCGGCCTCCCGGTGGGCGTCTCGCTCATCCTGAACGAGCAGGTCCAGACGGTCACTCCCACGAGCGCGGACATCACCGTCAACGCGGTGCGCCTCACCATCCTCGGGCTCAACATCATCATCGGCCAGTCGCACTCCGACATCACGTGCACGCCGCCCTGAGCGTCCAGGCCCGTGAGACCTCGTCGACGAGCGGCTGGGCAGGCCGGAGAAAGGACGTACTTCATGCGCTACAAAGGATCGCTCGTGGTGTTCGGCGTCGTCACGATCGCGGCCTTCACGGCGTGCGGGCCGTCCGAGGACGAGCCGAGCGCGCCCGAGAACGTCGCGGCCATAGGAATGCGCCTCGACCCAGACTTCCCCGGCGCCTCGGTCCGGCTCGTCGGCGCCCGAAGCCCGTTCGCCGACGCGGGCGGCCCGTGCGCCAACACCGTCAGCAACTGCTTGAACCTCGAGAGCGACGGGACGAGCGGAGTCGTCTTGGGCCTCTGCGCGAGCGACGACGTCCCCACGGGGACGTGGAGCTTCTCGTACCAGGTCTTCAACGGTCCGGGCTGCACGGGGGGCTCACCGCCGAATTTCCAATGCGACTCAACGTCGAACCTGACGCTGCCCGCCGGGGTGATCACGAGCACCCAGGTCGGCTGCGGGCCTCCTTGACGACGCAACTCGAAGGCGCAAAGGCGCGACTCGGTCGCGCCGAACCCGAGTGGTCATCGGGACGAGCCGATCGCGCCGCCGTGAGCCTACGTTGAGCGCCCGGTCGGGCGAGCGCCCGAAACGTAGCTCACAGCGACGATCTCGGCCGTCGCAGCGCCTCGAGAGAAGACAAGCGCGGCAGACCGAAGGCGCGTAGGTCCTCACGACCTCATCGCCTCCGATCCGACCCGCTCCAACCGCCCGCGCGCCGCGCTCGCGCGCGACGACGGAGGACCTCACGGCGCGCCGCGCCGGCCGTCGTCGCCGGTGAGGACGACTGGATCGGCGCGAGCGGGATCGACACGAGCTTCCGCTGCGCGAGGCCGCCCGGGTACGCGTAGCTCGCCGCGCGGTCCCAGCCCCAGAGCGTCGCCGTGAAGGGACCGTCGCTCCGCATCCGGTGGAGCCCCGTAGACGCCGGCGTCGCTCGTCTGGCCCGGCTTGCCCTTCGTCCCGAGATCGACGCGCGCGAACTCGTACTCCCCCCGCGCCCCGATCGGCTGAAAGTCGCCGATCGCGCCCGCGCGCTCGATCGACACCTCGTGGAACGCGCCGCGCGATTTCGCGCGCACGACGACGAGCGACGTGTCGCGGTAGGACGGGTCCGCGTAGAACGAGTACGCGCTCAGGTATTGCCCGGCGGGGACGACGTTGACGAGCTCGGGATCGCCGTGGTCGATGAAGGTCGAGTCGCCGCCGGCCGGCCCGCTGAAGCCCTGGACGCAGCCGCTCATGTACATCGCGACGTAGATCGGGTGCTCCGCGTCCTGGGTTCGGACGACGAAGGCGTCGCTCGTGCCGTGCGAGAAGAAGGCGACCTCGCCGGCTCGTCACGGGGCGCTCTGCGCAGGCTCATCTCGGCAGCGGCCGGCGACGCGGCCGAAGAGGTCGTCACGCCCGGTAGTGCAGCCACCTCGGAGGACTGATCGCGAAAAAGCGCGACCGCTTACATTCGGAGCCCGAGACCGAGCCCGCCCAGGACCCCCAGGGGCGGGACGCTGGCGCCCCGCGCGCCGCTCGCGAGCTCGAACGGCTGCCGGAAGAGGGGCATCGCCACCAGGACGGTCGAGCTCAAGAACAACGATCCCGAGAGGCTCACCGTCGTCCCGAGCGAAGCGCCCAGATCGAACCAGAGCGTCGACGTCCCGCGCGCCTCCGCGAACCCGCGGGCGGAGGCGCGGAGGCTGCCGACGTTCGCTTCGGCGCAGGGCGACACCTCGACCAGCCCGTCGACGGCGATCCGGAGGGAGCAGAGCCGAAGGTGCCCCGCGGTCCACGCGAAGTCCACGCTCCCGCCGCGGAGCGCGCGTTCCATCGGAAAGCTCCGACGCACGCCGGCGGCGACGCTCGGCACCGAGACGTAGACGCCGCGACGCGGCGGCGGCGCAGGCGGTTCGACCGTGAGCGACGCGCCCATCCCCGCGAGGGCGCCACGGAAGACCGCCGACGTCGTCTCGACGCGGAGATCGACGGCGAAGCGCGGCCACCTCGCCGCCGCCGGCGCGGGCGCGGGCGGACGCTCGGGAGAAGGGCGCGGTGGTCGGGAGGGCGTCGGGCCCGCGCGCCGCCCCTCGATCTTCGGAGGAGGCGGCGCCTCGTCGACGGCCGCGCCCGATCCCGCGCGCGGATCGATCACGACGGCGACCATCACGGCGAGCGCCTCCGCGACCTCCGCGCACGTCGGACCGCCGATCGTGCGCTCGGTGACGGCGCCGCCGACGCTCCGCACCGTGAGCGAGGCCTCCGCCTCGGGCTCGCCCGCCGCGACGCGCACGCGGACGCTCCGGACCGCCGGGCTCTCTCCGGCACGCGCTCCCAGCGACGCGTGTGCGCCTCGACCCAGGCCACGAACGAGGCCTCGTCGGGGCAGGCGCCGGACGCTTCGTAGCGAAACGCGATCGGCTCGACCTCGGCGGCGGCCGCGCCGGGAGACAGAGCACCGCGCCCGCCGCCACGGCGCCGAAGAGGTGCGTCGATGACGAGCTCGAGCGGCTCCACCTCGGACGCGCCATGACCGACCCTCGACGTTAGCGCACCGCCGGCCGCCCCCGAGAGAGAACGTGCCCGACGAACGGCTGTCGGAGCACGCGACACCTCCTGCTGCGAACGGGTGCCCTCGAGCGCGGACGCCGCCGAAGCGCGGACGAGACCTCGACTGCGAAGGGCGCCGTCGAGCACGGAGCTGCTGCCGGTCTCGGCTGGACGACGAGGAGCGCGCCCTCTCGATGGAGCGCGCTCCGTGCGCGACGAGCCGATCGGTGATAGCACGGCGTCGTGGAGCTCGACGGGGTCCGGGCCGCCGTCGCCGCAACGACGGTCGTCGTCGCGACGTTCGTACCGGCGCGCCTCGCGCGCGCCGACGTCCACGTCGAACGCTCCGCGAGCGCGGGATCGTGCCCCGATCCGGAGGAGTTCGTCCGGCTCATGGGCGCCGGCGGCACCGACGACGTGGAGTCGTCCGACATCACCGTGCGCTTCGAGCGCACCACGGAAGGGTTCCGCTCCTCGGTTCGAGTGTCCGGCGGACCGCCGCGCTCGCTCGTCGACGACGCTCCGAGCTGCGACGGCCTCGCCGAGGCGACCGCCCTCGCGGTGAAGCTCGCGCTCGATCTCGAGGCGGCGCGGCCGCCCGCCGTCGTCCGCCCTCCGGACACGGCACCGCCGCCGGCGCCGGCCGACGGCGCTCCGGCGCCGGCCGTCCGCGCGCGCCCGCGGACGCTCGGCGAGCTCTCGCTGTCGGGGGTCGTCGCGCTCGGCCTCGCGAGCCCGGTCGCGGCCGGCGTGCGCGCGGGAGCCGCCGTCGTGCTCGACCGTCAGGCCCATTGGACGCTGGGGCTCGGCGGCATGGTGCTGCCAGCCCAGTCGACCGACATCGCCGAGGGCACGGTCGACGTCTCGGTGCAGGGAGGCGGGCTCGAGGGCTGCGGTCGCGCGCCCATCGGGCGGTCGGTGCTCCTCGCGCTCTGCGCCCGGGCCGAGGGCCTCCGGATCGCCGGAGCGTCACGAGGCTTCGAGCGGACCGATCGTCAGGCGCGAGCGTCGTTGACCGGTACCTTGCTAGGGCGCGCCCGCGCCACGGTGGCGGGCCCCGTCGCCGTGTTCGCGGAGCTCGGCGTGACCGTGCCGTTCGTGCGCCAGCGCTTCGCCATCGACACGTTGGGCCTCGTGTACGACCCTCCTCCAGCTGCAGGCGCCACCGGAATCGGCGTCGCGATCGACTTCGAGTGATGGCAGAGGCCACGAGCCGACACTCACTCGACGCGATGACGCCTCTGGCCATCCGCACGCTCGACACCGCTGCGCCGGCGCTATCGGAGGACGACGAGCTGCACGTGGAGGACGTGTATCGCGAACATTTCGATTTCGTGTGGCGCACGTTGCGGCACCTCGGGGTCGGCGCGTCGGACGTGGAGGACGCCGTCCAGGACGTCTTCGTCGTCGTCCACGCGAAGCTCGCGACGTTCGAGCGACGCTCGCAGCTCACGACCTGGATCTACGGAATCTGCCTCAACGTGACGCAGGCGCGCCGGCGCCGGGCACACGTTCGACGCGAGCTGCCGACCGATCCGCAGGCCCTCCCCGTGGACGAGGCGGAGCTCGCGCGCGCCGACGACGCGCGCGGGCGGCGGGAGGCCGAGCGCGTGCTCGACGCGATCCTCGACACCCTCCCCCTCGAGCAGCGCGCCGTCTTCACGCTCTTCGAGCTCGAAGGCCGGACCAGCGAAGAGATCGCGCGGCTGTGCGCCATCCCGCTCGGCACTGTTTATTCGCGGCTTCGCCTCGCTCGCGAGGCGTTCAAGCGCGCGGCCGCGCGCATCGAGGCCCGCGAGCGCTTCGTCGGAGGTGGGAGGTGAGGGACCCGCGACGACTTTACGCGGAGGCGGAGACCTCCGAGGTCATGCGGTCGCTCCTCGCGGCGGGCCGTGACCGGCGCCCGCCGGACGGCGCGCGCGGACGGGTCTGGGCGGAGCTCGGCGTCGTTCTCGGCGCGGGCGCTGCGGCGTCGTCCACGACGGCGACGGGCGCCGCGGAGGGGGCGAAGACGAGCGCCGAGCTCGCGTCCGGGACGACGACCGCGACGAGCGGCGCCGGCGTGAACGCGGGCGCCGGGACGGGCGGGGCCGCGGCGGCCGCGAAGGGGGCCAGCGTCGCGCTCGTCTTCGGCAAGGCCAAGGTCCTTGCGATCGTCGCCGTCCTGACGACCGCGGGCGTGAGCGCCGTCGTGGTCGCGTCGAGCGACAGGGCGCAGGAGGCGGTCGGAGCTCCACGAACCTCGGCCGAGCGAGCCGTCGCGGCGCTCGAACCGAGCGGCCGGCCGCCAAGCGACGTCGAGGTCTCTCGCGCGGCGCCCGACGAGCCCAGGACGGAGCCGGAGCCCGAGGAGGAGACGGCGCCTCGGCCGAGCCCGCCGCCGAAGCGTGCGCACGCGTCCTCGCAGCGCCGCGGGGGCTCGACCGTCGGGGGCTCGTCTCCCGTGAGCTCGCTTCGCGAAGAGGCCTCGCTCCTCCACGAGGCGCGCGCCGCCCTGTCACGCGGCGCGCATGACGTCGCGCGCGCGAAGCTCGACGAGGCGCGCGCGCGCTTCCCGACGAGCCAGCTCGCCCCGGAGCGCGACGCGCTCGAGGTGCGCCTCGCCAGCGAGTCGGGAGATCGCCCTCGCGCGGCGCGCCTGGCGAAGGCCTTCGTCGAGCGCTACCCGGACAGCCCGCTGCGCCCCGGAGTCGAGGGCATCGTGCAAGCGACGGAGAAAGACTGATGGAAGCGCGAGTCCAGAGACACCTACGCGCCATGACCAGTACCTCGCGGCTCCTCTTCGCGCTCGCGCTCGCGGCTCCCCTGGCCGCCTGCGTGAGCGAAACGACCAGCCTCGGCGGCCCCAGAGGGAGCCAATCGAGCGCGAGCTCGAACGACGACGATCCCGGAAGCGGAGACGACCACGTGCTGGCTCCGGAGGACGCCGAAGCCTCCTCGGGCACCTGGAGCCCCCCCGCCTACGACTCGATGGACGCGGGCAGGCCCGGCGCGTGGCCATGCGCGTACTCCTGGATGCCCGTGCCCACGTCGGAGGCCTGCCAGTACCTGCTGCCGACCGAGCGTCAGAACGGGAGCACGGATCTCGATCCGACGACGTGGGATCCTCGCAACGTACGCGTCGACGTTGGGATCAGCGCCCACGGCGCGCGAGAGATCGGCGGGTACAAGCCGGCGCCTGCCGCCTGCG
The DNA here is from genome assembly GCA_019637105.1 of Labilithrix sp. Classification (GTDB taxonomy): domain Bacteria; phylum Myxococcota_A; class Polyangia; order Polyangiales; family Polyangiaceae; genus Labilithrix. Next base: position 8,830 of record JAHBWF010000143.1, on the reverse strand, counting down.
GCGCCGAACACGGCTGGTACTACCTGCCGCCGAGCGACGCGCCGCCGACGAGCTCCGCGCTCTGCCCCATGAGCTGCGCGATCGTGAGCAACGGCGGAGAGTTTCGGCTGTCGGCCTTCGGGTGGTGCGGGCCGTAGCGGTCGCGTTCGGGGCGCCGGTCCCGTCGCGGGCCGCGACGCCCGCGACGCGGCGCGCGCCGGCGGCCTCAGCCGAGGGCCGCGCGGGCGTCGGTCGTGCCGTACTTCCCCTTCGCGTCGCGCGCGATGCGCGCGGCGGCGACGCGCGGATCGTGCGTGAAGAAGGCCCAGCCGCGCTCGGCGACGATGCGATCGAGCAGCGCCTGCTTCTCGTCGATGAGAAGCTCCGGGTAGCGATCGTAGCCCATCGTGATCGGGAGGTGGACCCACGGCGCGCCGGGCACCAGATCGCCGAGGAACGTCACCGGTCCCTCGCTCCATCCCTCCACGCGGGTGAGCATCAGGCCGGGCGTGTGGCCCTCCGAGATCGTGAACGAGTAGGCGTCGCCGAGCGTCGCGCTCTTCGCGCCCTCCTTCACGACCTCGAGCCGGCCGGTCTCCTCGAGCATGCCCTGGAGCTCCGGGATGAACGACGCGCGGTCGCGTGCGTGCGGGGCCTTCGCGCGCTCCCACGCGCGCTCGCTCACCACGTACGCGGCGTTCGGGAACGCGAGCCGCGGCGCCTCGCCTTCCTTCCACGGCGTGAGGAGGCCGCCGGCGTGGTCGAAGTGCAGGTGCGAGAGCACGACGACGTCGATGTCCTCGGGCGCGAGCCCGACCTTCGCGAGCGAGTCGAGCAGCACGTGGCGATCCTCCTGCACGCCGAAGCGCTCGCGCATCTTCGGATCGAAGAACGCGCCGATGCCCGCCTCGAGCAGGACGTTGCGCGCGCGCTCGCCCGGCGCGGCGTCTTCGCGGACGAGCAGCGCGCGGCAGGCGAGCGTGATGCGGTGGCGCTCGTCCGGGGGCGCCCACTTCTCCCAGAGCGCGCGCGGGCAGTTGCCGAACATCGCGCCGCCGTCGAGGCGCTGCGTGTTGCCTTCGATCGAGAGGAGCTCCATGCCCTCCTCTTACCACCGTTGCCACGACGTCGACCCGCTCGCGCGCGAAGCGCGACCGTAGGGCGCGCCGCCCGCGCGACCGGGCCGGTCCCACGCCGATGACGTCGCTCCTCACGTTCGAGAGTCGATGTCCCAGAACGAGACCTTGCCGCGGCCAGCAGCAGCGTCGCCTCCGCGGTCCCCTCTCCAGCGAGCGGCGCGCGCCCGACCTCCTCCCCGCATTCCGCCGCGCCGGGCGCTTCGCGCGGCGCGGGCACTTCGGCGGCGCGCTCTCCGATCGAGAGCTCGGTGCCGCGCGGTCCTCGGGATCAGTAGCAGCCGACCTGGCCGCCGCGGATCTGGCACTTCTCCCGCGAGCGGCATTTCTCCTCGACCTCGAACTTCTTGTTCCGGCATTTGAGGATGGCGCGCTCGTCCGCGGCGCAGGAGAAATGCTCCTCCTTCTCGCAGGCGTCGCCCGGGGCGGCGACCGAGTCGTCGCACTCGACCTTGAAGCCCTGCTCCTTCGTGCCGGTCACCCGACAGCCCTTCGCGCCCTTGCAGAGGCTCGCCTGGACGAACTGGTTGTTTCGGCACGCGAGCGCCGCCTTCTTGTCGGGCGAGCACGCGTAGTCCTCTTCCTCGCGGCAGGCGTCGCCCACGTTGGCGATGCTGTTGTCGCAGGTGACCTTCTTCTTCTCCATCACGCACGAGCGCTCGCCGAGGCAGCTCTGCACGAGGGTCCACTTGTTCTTCGTGCACTGGAGCATGCCCTTCTTGTCGCCCGTGCACATGTAGTCGTCGACGAGGTTGCAGACGTCGCCGGCGGCGGCGACCGACTGGTCGCACACGTGCTCGCCGCCGTTCTTCGAGCAGCCCTCGGGGCCGCCGCACGTCATCTCCTCCCAGGTGCCGTCGTGGCAGGCGAGCGCCTTCTTCTCGTCGACGCAGACCTCCTTCGTCTCGATCTTGCAGCTGCCGCCCGCCTTGGGCTTGCAACCGCCGAGCGCCCCGGCAGAGAAGGCCAGCGCGGCCACGAGGAGGAGGTGCTCCCGCTTCATCGTGCGCGATCCTAGTCGGGACTCGGCCCTCGTGCCCAGCTTCTCAAGCACCCGACCTCGGCCGCGGCCCTCGGCCCTCAGCGCCGCCGGCTCGGCGGAGGGGCCGAAGCGCCGCGAGGTCCGGGCGCCGCGGCGCCCCGATCCGCCCGCGGCAGCGCGCCCTCGAGCAGGCTGGCGAAGGTGATGGGCTTGTCCCCGTAGCGCTCCTTCGCCCGGAGCAGGACGCTCTCGACGCCGCGCCGCTTGTCCTCTCTTTCGTCACGGAAGAGCGCGGGCTGGACGGCCTCGGCCGGCCCGAGGTCCTGCGCGGAGACGCCGGTGAGGCGCACGCGCGCCCGCGCGAGCGGGAAGCGATCGAGCAGGACGAGGCAGGCGTCGTGGAGCGTCCGCGTGTCGTTCGCCGGTGACGGCAGCGTCATCCGGCGCGTCAGGATCGTGAAGTCATGGAGCTTGAGCTTGACCATGACCGCGCCGGCGGCCATGGTCGCCGCCGTGAGCCGCTCGGCGACGCGCGACGCGTGGGCGAGCAAGGTCCGCGCGATCTCCTCGCGCGTCGTCAGGTCGACGTCGTACGTGGCCTCGGCGCCGACGGACTTCGCCTCGCGGTCGGGGACGACGTCGCGTGGGTCGTTGCCGCGCGCGAGCTCGCGCACCTCGGGCCCCCAGGACCCGAGCGCGCGCTCGAGCGCGTCCGGGTCGGCCTTCGCGAGATCGCCGAGCGTCCGGTAGCCGAGCCGGCGGAGCGTCGGCGCGGTCTTCGGCCCGATGCCCCACATGCGCTCGATGGGCAGCGGCGCGAGGAAGCCCGCGACGTCGCTCGGGACGACCGTGAGGCCGTTCGGCTTGTCGAGATCGCTCGCGATCTTCGCGGCGAACTTGCACGGCGCGACGCCCGCCGACGCCGTGAGCCCGGTCGCCTCGAGGACGCCCTCCTTGATCCGGCGCGCGATCGCCGCGCCGTCGCCGAAGAGCCGGCGGCTCGCGGTCACGTCGAGGAAGGCCTCGTCGAGCGAGAGGCCCTCGACGAGCGGCGTGTACTCGTGAAAGACGTCGAACACCCGCTCGCTGACCTCCGTGTAGCGGCGCCCGCGCGGCGGGACGACGACGAGGTCCCGACAACGCCGGAGCGCCTCGGCCATCGGCATCGCCGAGCGCACGCCGAACACGCGGGCCTCGTACGACGCGGCCGCGACGACCCCGCGCCGGGCGGCTCCCCCGACGACGATCGGCCTGCCGCGGAGGCTCGGATCGTCGCGTTGCTCGACGGACGCGAAGAACGCGTCCATGTCGATGTGGAGGATCTGACGCACGCGGGCCCCTCTCAGCCGTCGACGCGGAGCGGCTGATCGATCCGCGGGTCCTCGAGCTCCTCGCGGACGATGCGCGCGGCCCACTCGGTGCCGACGAGCGACAGGTGCGTCGTCTCGCTCGCGCGGAAGAACTTGCCGCCGCGCTCGCGGAGCGTCCGCACCATGACCTTGCGCACGGGCAGATCGAGCACGCGATCGAGGCGCGCGGAGAGCTCGGCGGGGAGGAAATCGAGCACGGCCCGCGCGCTCCCGCGGAGCATCGCGACGCGCTCGGCGAGGTCCATCTCCGACGGATCGTGCGGGCACTCTGCGAGCGACTCGAGCGTCAGGCGGAAGAGGAAGGTCGCGAACGTCGGCGCGACGATGCGCGCGTCCTCGGTCTCGAGCGCGCCGAAGCGGAGCGGGCGCACGCCGGAGCGCGCGGGCTCGCGGACGCCGAGCGGGCGGAACATCACCGGCGGCTCGACGGCGCCGGGCTCGCCCAGCGAAGGCGCCCAGCCCCACTCGTCCCCCGCCCGGCTCTCCGCGAACGGGACGAAGACGAAGGCCGAGCCCCAGCGCGAGGCGCGCGACGACGCGCGCTGGCCGGGCGTGGGCATGGATCGCTCGACGCGCGCGACGATCTCCTCCGCCGAGAGCCACGCGAGATCGCACGCGGCGAGCGCCCGCGCGCGCGAGTAGAGCTTCTTCCCCTTCGGCGCGGGCGGCTCGGCGTCGGATCGCCTGGTCGATTTGGCCGCCTTCGCCGGCGCGGACCGCGCGACGGCGAGGAGCCCAGCCTCCGACATCCGGACGTAGACGCCCGGGACCTTGAAACCGAAACGCTCCGACACCACGCTCGCAAGCTGCATCCTGCTCCGTCCTTCGCTCTCCCGACCGACGCGCGCGCCCACCACGTCGGCTACTCGATCTTCACCGGCGCGCCGTACGACTTGAGCTCCGCGCGCGCTTCGCTGCCGCCGGCGCGGACGACGAGCAGTACCATCCCCACGCCCGGACAGTAGGTGGTCTCGTAGCGCGCGCCCGGCGGACGCCCGCCCTCCTCGACGGTCTGGAGGCACCCGGCGTAGCTCCCGGCGGGCACCGTGACGTCCGCGGTCGTCGTCGCGATCGTCGTCGTGCCGCCGTGCTCGCCCGGCCACGAGGTGCCGACGTCGGCGGGCGCCTTGAGGATGTACGCGCCGCCCTCGTACGCGACGCCGTCGGGCAGGAACGTGAACCGTTTCGTGGCGTTCGAGAGACGGAGCTCGCCGTGGGTCGCGTCGGCGCGGTGCACCTTCGCGACGAGCATCCCGGTCTCGCCGCCCTCCTTCGTGACGTAATGGTAAAGCTTGCCCTCCTCGAGCGGGAAATAGCGCTCGAGGCTCGTGCCGGCGGAAAGCTCCCGGCCGGTCGGTGGCCCCGCCGGTTTGGGCTCCGCGGTCCCGCACGCGACGACACCGAGAAGGAGGAGCACGCCGACGGGTCGGGCCACGCCGGCGATCCTAACCGCACTCTCGCCTGCGCGCTTCGAAGGCGCCTCGATTCAGTCATTTCAACCATTTGGCCGACACGAAGATTCTTCGTGCGTCGTGTCGATCGCCCGCGGCTCCGTTTGTCATATCAGCGAGGACCGATGAGACACCGCCGAGGCGCCGCACCGCACGTCCGCGTCCACCGACACCCCTCCGGACGCTCCGCGACCGACGTCGGTCAGCATAAGGCCGCTCGGGCCCGGGACGACTTGCCAGCGACGCCCCGAAGACGCAGGCTCTGCGCCTCCGACGCCACCGTCGCGCCGCTCGATGTCCGTCCGCCAGGCGTGGGCCCTCGGAGGTCCTCGTGGTAACCGGCCCGAGCTTCGACGTCCTCGCGAACTCCTCCACCCACGGATCCGTCGTGCCCGATCAGCTCAGCTCGGACCTCGCATCGCTTCGCATCGATCGCGATGCGCCTCGCCCGCCGTCGGCGCTCCGCCGGCTCGTCGTCCCCGTGCTCGTCGTCGCCGCGGTCGGCGTCGCGGGTCTCTACGCCTACCAGCGCCTGGAAGGGCAGCTCTTCAAGCAAGAGGTGAAGACGACCGAGATCGCGATGATCTCGCCTTCGCAGGCCGACGTCACCGTCACGGCCACGGGCTACGTGATCCCGCAGATCACCTCGAAGGTGGGATCGAAGCTCCCGGGCCGGATCGCGAAGGTGAACGTCAAGGAGGGCGACACGGTCAATGCGGGCGACGTGATCGCCCAGCTCGAGGACGCCGATCAGAAGAGCCAGGTCGTCGCCGCGTCGACGCGCGTGGGCGCCGCGCAGGCGCGCATCGCGACCGCGCGGGCGAACCTCGCCGAGGTCTCGCAGCAGGTCGAACGCGAGCGCGCGCTCGTCGCGAGCGGGGCGGTGGGCAAGGCCAACCTCGACAACCTCGTCGCCCGCGAGTCCGCGCTGAAGGAGCTCGTCCGCGCGGCCGAGGCCGAGACGACCGTGGCGCAGGCCGACGTCGGCACGGTCGGCGTGGGCTTGAAAGACCGCATCATCATCGCGCCCATCGGCGGCCGCGTCGTGACGAAGCCCGCGACCGTCGGCGAGTTCGTCGGCGGCATCGGCAACGTCGGCCTCGTCGCCGAGATCGTCGACTTCGACAGCCTGATGGTCGAGGCCGACGTCCCGGAGCCGCGCCTCCACCTCGTGAAGCTCGGCGGCCCCTGCGAGATCATCCTCGACGCCTACCCGAACAAGCGCTTCCGCTGCGAGGCGGCGCAGCTCGGGCAGCGGGTCAACCGCTCGAAGGCGACGATCATGGTGAAGGTGAAGTTCCTCCCGTCGAGCCCCGAGGAGATGGAGGGCGTGCTCCCCGAGATGAGCGCGCGCGTCAGCTTCCTCTCGAAGGCGATCGCCGACGACGCGAAGGACGAGAAGCCGAAGAAGGTGGTCTCGGCCGACGCCGTCGTCGAGCGCGACGGCGCGCAGGTGGTCTTCGCGATCAACGACGGGAAGCTCCACGCGATCCCGGTGAAGGTCGGCGCCCCCGTGGGCGCGAACGCGGTCGAGCTCCTCGACGGGCCGCCGCAGGGGACGAAGGTGGTCTCGAAGCCGACGAGCGAGACGGCCGACGGTCAGCGCATCAAGGAGACGGACAAGTGAGCACCGAACCGACGAACGAGCGCGAGTCGAAGTCGAACCGCGCGAGCCCCTCCGCGGCCGCGGACGACGAGCCGGCGCAGTACCGCAAGAGCGCGTCGCCCGAGAAGGGCAAGGCGATCATCGAGATGGCCGGCGTCACCAAGACGTTCTTCCGCGGCAAGGAGCCGCTCACCGTCCTCGACGGGCTCTCGCTGTCGATCGAAGAGGGCGCGTTCGAGGCCCTCATGGGTCCGTCGGGCTCGGGCAAGTCGACGCTCCTCAACCTGATCGCCGGGCTCGACCGGCCGACGAGCGGCAAGGCGACGATCGCGGGGAACGACATCGGCGCGATGAGCGACGGCGAGCTCGCGAAGTTCCGCGCCCGCCACATCGGCTTCATCTTCCAGTCGTACAACCTGATGCCGGTCCTGACGGCGCGCGAGAACGTCGAGCTGCCGCTGCTCTTGACCAAGCTCTCGAGCGCCGAGCGGAGGAAGCGCGCCGAGACCGCGCTCCGCGTCACCGGGCTCGACGACCGGATGGACCACTACCCGCGGCAGCTCTCCGGCGGGCAGGAGCAGCGCGTCGCGATCGCCCGCGCGATCGTCCACGATCCGACGATCCTCGTGTGCGACGAGCCGACGGGCGATCTCGATCGCAAGAGCGCGGACGACATCCTCGAGCTCCTCACCAAGCTCAACGTCGACTTCAAGAAGACGATCCTGATGGTCACGCACGATCCCGCGGCCGCCGAGCGCGCGACGATCACCCGGCACCTGAACAAGGGGAAGCTCGAATGAGCCGCGCCGCCGGAGCCTCGTCCCCGGTCCTCGGAGGGCCCTCCTCGTGATCCGCCTCTTCCTGATCGCCGCGCGCAACTTGAAGCGGAGCTGGTTCCGGACGACGTTCACCGTCGCCGGCTCCGCCGTCGCGCTCGTCGCGTTCATCATGCTGCGGACGGTGCTGTGGGCGTGGAGCGCGGCGGCCGAGTACGCCGCGCAGGACCGCATCGGCACGCGCCACAAGGTCACCTTCATCATGCCGCTGCCGCTGCGCTACGCCGACGACGTGCGCGCGGTCCCCGGCGTGAAGCAGGCGACGTACATGAACTGGTTCGGCGCCAAGATCCCGACGCAGCCCGACGAGTTTTTCGCGAGCATGGCGGTCGAGAGCAAGACGTTCTTCGACGTCTACGACGAGATGGTCGTCTCGCCGGAGGACAAGGCGCGCTGGCTCGCCGACAAGAAGGGCGCCATCGTCGGCCACGTCCTCGCGAAGAAGATGGGCTGGAAGGTCGGCGACAAGGTCGTCCTCGAGGGGACGATCTACCCCGGCGACTGGGAGTTCATCATCGACGGTGTCTACAAGGCGTCTCGAAGGTCGATCGACGACTCGGAGTTCTTGTTCCACTGGGACTACCTGAACGACACGCTCACGGGCGAGGAGAAGGACACGATCGGCTGGGTGACCTCGCGCGTCACCGACTCCAGTCGCAGCGCCGACATCTCGAAGGAGATCGATCGCGTCTTCGACGAGCGCGACACGCAGACGGTGACGATGAGCGAGCGCGCGATGAACGTCTCGTTCATGGCGGGCTTCTCGGCGCTCTTGACCGCGCTCGACGTCGTCTCGATCGTCATCCTCGGCATCATGCTGCTCGTCCTCGGGAACACCATCGCGATGGGCGTGCGCGAGCGGACCAAGGAGTACGCCGTCCTCCGGGCGATCGGCTTCGAGCCCTGGCACGTCCGCTTCTTCGTCGTCGCCGAGGCGGCGACGCTCGGGATCGTGTCGGGCGTCGTCGGCGTCGGCGTCGCGTATCCGTTCGTCAACAACGTCCTCGGGCGCGCGATCGAAGAGAACATGGGCGCGATGTTCCCCTACTTCCGGGTCGAGCCGAGCATCGCGGTCCTCGCGATCGGGATCGCGATCGCCCTGGCGGCGCTCGCGTCCCTCATCCCCAGCATCCAGGCAGGCCGCGTGTCGGTCACCGACGCGCTCCGGCGCGTCGGCTAGCGGAGCCACCCCGATGGTCCCCATCAAGTACAACGTCCGGAACCTCGTCGTCCGCAAGAGCACCACGGCCGCCGCGGCCTTCGGCCTCGCGCTCGTCGTGTTCGTCTTCGCCTGCGCGCTCATGCTCGCCAACGGCATCGAGCGCACGCTCGGCCGCGCGGCGAGCCCCGACGTCGTGGTCGTCCTCCGCAAGGGCTCCGACACCGAGATGACGAGCACGATCGAGGACAAGCAGGTGAACCTCGTCCTCGCGCAGGCCGCGCAGATCGGCGCGTCGAAGAAGCCCGTCG
>JAHBWF010000142.1 GCA_019637105.1 Labilithrix sp. | reverse complement strand
GGTGAGCCACGCGCCGACGAGGCGCGCGCGACGAGGCGCGGAGCGGGGAGCACGAGCCATCAGAACGCGTACCTCGTGGTCAAATAGACGGTCTCGTTGCGGCGGTAGTAGCTCCCGAAGGAGCCGCCTTCGCCGTCGATGAGCAGGTAGCCGACGCGCGCGGTGAACGACGGGGTCGCCCAGCCGACCTCCGGCCGGAGCACCCAGGAGAGCGGCTGGACGCCGAGGAACGAGCGCGCCTCGACGACGACGTTCTCGAAGAACGTCCAGCGCACGACGTTCGCGACGCCGAGGTTGTCGTCCTTCACGAACAAGAGCGGTCCCCCGTTGGCCTGGTTCGGCGCGGGGACGATCGGCACCTCGGGTCCGAGGAGGCGCATGTACGAGGCCTCGAGCACGACGACCTTGCCGAACCCGCGCTGGTACTCGGCGCCGAGCACGGCCTGCGCGGTGGGGCGCGCCACGGAGTTGAGGTTCTGCTTCGTGTAGAAGGTCATCGCGCTGTCGAACGCGGCGTCGAGGCGGAGGACGAGGGGGCCTACGGTGGTGGTCAGGTCGGTGCCGACGTGATGGCGCCGGACGTACTGGACGACGAACGGGCCGCCGTAGGACGCGGCGGCCTTCTTCTGCGCGCCGTAGATGACCTCGAAGTCCTCTCCCGTGGGGTTCGAGTCGCTCTTCGCCGCGTCGAAGGCCGCGGCGACGTTCGGGTCGAGGTAGACGAACGGCGTGCGGTCACGGCCGTAGTGGTAGTAGTACGACGCGTCGAAGCTTCCGAAGTGGAAGCGGAGCGACGTCCCGATCGACGCGCCGGCGAGCGCGTTCTCCGACGACGCGCGCGCCCGCACGAGGGCGCCGTCGATCGCGGCCGGATCGCGGTCCCCGCCGTACGTGCCGAAGAACTTGCGGACGTGGCGAGGCGCGTCCGGCTGCACGAGCGACCAGTTCGCGCCGTAGATCGACGCGCGATCGGGGACGAAGAACGGCTGCGCGACGACGCCGAGCACCGCGACGCCGAGGTCGAAGTCCGCGCGCGCCGCGAGCGTCGGGAGGTGGAGCATCTCCGGATCGAGCTGCATGCGGTTGCGCGTGTCGCGCGCGTTCAGGACGTCGTTCGGCGCGGCGGCGTCGGAGTTGCCCCACACGATCCGCTGCTGCCCGAGGCGCACGTCGACGCGCTCGCCGTAGAAGCCGAGGTACGCCTCGCGGAGGAGCGGCTCGACGAGGACCGTGCGCACCTCCCGCGAGTCGAAGCGCTCTCCGGCGCGGCCCTCCATGAGCGACGCGGTGTAGGCCAGCGAGCCCGAGAGGACCGCCTGGAAGGACCTGCCGCGCGTGTACCGGACGTCGAGGTAGGCCTGGCTCACGCTGGACGCGCGCTCGTAGCCGACCTGCTGCTCGTTCGGCGTGCGCGCGCCGTCCGTCACGCGCGGGGCGCTGCCTTCTCCCGGCAGCCCGACCTGGAGCGTGGTCCGCGCGAAGCCGCGCAGCTCGACCTTGTCGCTCTTCGCTCGGGCGCGGCGGCGGCAGACCGGACCGGCGTCTCCGGTCCGTCGTCGAGCACCCTCGACGATGTCCCTCGTCGCCGTTCGCGGTGTCGCCGGGCTTTCCGCGGGGCGCTCGAGGCTCTTCGCGCGCCGGCGTGTCCTGGGCGCGCCGCTCTCGCCGCGCGGCGACGCCGGCCGCGACGAGCCACGCGCAGGGGCGGGGGCGGCGCGACCCGCCGCGCGCGCCCGTGGCGATCGACGACACCGCGACGTCCCGCTCAGCCGAGCGCCCGGCCGCGCAGCGAGGACGAGAGATCGAGGCGGAGGAGCGCGCGGATCCCCGGCAGCGCCGCGAGGCCGAGGAAGAGGAGCGTCGGCACCGAGGCGACGGCGAAGTCGTGCGCGCGGAAGTCGAGCGGGATCGCAAACCAGGTCCTGGCCATCGGCTCCCGCAGCGCGTACGCCGTGGCAGCCCACGTGCCGAGGGATATCACGAGACCCAGAGCCGCGAGCACCCCGACCTCGGTGAAGACGACGCGGGCGATCTCGGCGCCGGCGTAGCCCATCGAGCGGAGCGTCGCGTACTCGGTCTCCCGCTCGAGGAGGAGGAACCCGAGGACGCTCAGGAGGAAGAAGAAGGCGAGGACGCCGCTCAGCCCGACGAACGGCACGACGATGACGTTGAACGCCGAGAGGTACCTCAGGGTCGCGTCGGCGTACTCCGCGCGCACCTCGACGCTCGTGACGAGGTCGTCGTCGAGCAGCGCGCTCTTCGGATCGCGCGGCGCGGCGCGCGTCGCGCGACCGGCCGCGGCGCGGGCGGCGCCGTCCGACGCGGCCTCGTCGAGATCGATCCTCTCCAGCACCTCGGCGTTCGAGGTCGCGTCGGTCGCCCTCGCGTCGTCGGCGGCGCCGGGCGGCGCGCTCGCGGCCGCGGGGGCGCCGCCGAAGCGGACGTACGCGCCCGACACCTTGCCCTCGAGCCCGAACACGCGCTGCGCCACGCCGCGCGGGACCACGATCGTGGAGAGCGCGGCGTCCGTGAGGACGCCGACGACCACGAGGCGCCGGGCGACGCCCTTCCTCACGACGGTGATCCGCTCGCCGACGCGCGGCGGCCGCCCGCCCGAGAACGCCGTGTTCATGATGGCCTCGTCGGCGTCGTCGCCGCTGAACGGGCGCCCCGCCGTGAGCGCGAGCCGGACGAGATCGCTCCGCGCCGGGAGGCCGCGGACGCGCATCTCCTCGGTCGCCCCGTCTTCGCGGCGCACCGACGCGTAGCCCTGGACGTAGCCGTCCCACGCGGCGACGCCCTTGTCGGCCATCACCTCGCGCGCGTGCGCGTCCGAGAGCGGCACCTTGAACGACGCGATCGCGTCCCAGCGGAGGCGCGAGGCCTGGTCCTGCGCCCAGGTGTCCCACGAGGCGATCGACGTGAGCAGCCCCGACGGGAGCGCGACCGCGAGCGCCACGAGCGTCGCCGTCGCGAGCGAGAGGCCGACGCGACGGAACACGTTCCGGAGCGCGTAGCGCACCGTGGTGCTCCCGGAGCCCTCGAGCCGCGCCAGGAGCCGCTCGAGCGGGGCGGGGAGCCCGGCGAACCGCGCCTCGCCCGCGCCCCGCAGCGCCTCCGACGGACGCAGGCGGAGGAGCCCGAGCGCCGGCGGGAGCGCGGAGAGGAGGCCGACGAGCACGGCCGAGCCGGCGGCGGCGGAGAGGCGCGCCGCGTCCCACGTCATGATCGGATCCGGGAACCCCGAGATGCCCGCCGTCGTCCGCGTAACCTGCGTGGCGAAGGCCATCGCCGCGGGGATCCCCGCGAGGCCGCCGACGACGCCGGGCGCGAGCCCGAGCGCGAAGAAGCACGCGGCGAGCTGCGCGGGCGAGAAGCCCTGCGCGAGGAGGCAGCCGATCTCGCGGCGGCGCTCCGCGATGAGGCGGTGGACGGAGAGGAACGCGACGATCGCCGCCATGAGCGCGACGATCAGCGCGATGATCGGGGTGACCGAGCGCGAGCCGGAGAGCATCACGTCGATGAAGCGGTAGCCGAACGTCGCCTCCTTCGTGACGACGCGCTCGATCTCGAGCCCGCCGAGCGCCGCGAGCACCGCGTCCGTCGTCGCGCGCGGATCGGCGGTCGGGTCGAACGTGACGACGACGTCGTTGTAGAGCTCCTCGGAGAACGTCCGATCGAGCGCCTCGCGCGAGGCGTAGACGATGCCGAGCGAGCCCTTGTGCGGGACGAGCATCTCCGGGTTCGCGGTCGGCACGAGGTACTCGGCCGACAGGCCGGTGCCGGCGACCTCGAAGCGCGTGGAGAAGCGGCGCGGGTTGACGACGATCTCGTCGCCGATCGCGAGCCCGTGCGCGGCGGCGAACGAGCGATCGACGACCGCCCGCTCCGGCCTGCCGCGCTCGAGCCAGCGGCCCGACAAGAGCTCGACGTCGTTCACCGGCGGCCGCGCGGACGGATCGAGGTACTGGACGACCACCGGGAGGGGGCGCGGCTCGGCGCCGTCGCCGGCGGGCTCTTCGACGTACCCGAGCGCGATGAAGCGCCGGTTCACCGCCGCGACGCCCGGGACCGCCGCGATCGCCTCGAGCGACGGCATCTCGTCGGCCGACGCCGGGACGAACTGGACGTCGAGGTCGGCGAGCCGGAGCCTCTCCGACCAGGCGTCGCGCGTGCCGTAGAGGCTCGCCTGCGCGAGGTCGCCGCCGCCGAGCGCGGCGGCCTGGATCGTGAGGATCAGCGCGATCAGCGCGAAGCGGCCCTTCGCGCGGACGAGCTCGCGCCACGCGAAGCGCGCGAGGGTCGTCATCGCCAGCTGCCGGCGGCGCGGAGGCCGTGGGAGCCGCCGAGGCCGACGCCGAGCGCCTCGTCGACGCCGGACTGCCGCCGCGGACGGACGATCGGGACCTCGCCGCTCCGCGCGAGCTCGTCCTCGACGACGCGGCCGTCGCGCAGGCGCACGGCGGCGTCGGCGCGGGCGGCCAGCTCGACGTCGTGCGTGACCACGAGGCACGTCACGCCGCTCTCGCGCTGGAGGCTCTTCATGCAGGCGATGATGCGCTCGCCCGACTCCTCGTCGAGGTTGCCCGTGGGCTCGTCGGCGAGGAGGAGCTTCGGCTCGCGCGCGAGCACGCGGGCGACGGCGACGCGCTGCTGCTGGCCGCCCGAGAGCTGCGCCGGGAAGCGCGCCGCGAGGTCGGCCATGCCGACGCGCGCCAGCCAGTCCATCGCCCGCGCGCGCCGCGCCGGGGCCCGGAGCCCGAAGAACTCGAGCCCCGACTCGACGTTCTCCACCGCGGTGAGCGACGGGAGCAGGTTGTAGAACTGGAAGACGAAGCCGATCGAGCGCCGGCGATACTCCGTCAGCTCCCTGGCCGACGCCTCGCGGAGGTCGAGCCCGTCGACGACGACGCTCCCGGAGTCGCCCGCGTCGAGCGCGCCGAGCACGCTGAGGAGCGTGGTCTTGCCGCACCCGGACGGCCCGACGATCGCGCTGAACGAGCCGCGCTCGAAGGTCATCGAGACGTCGCGGAGCACGGGCGTGGCGATCGGCCCGCGCGAGTAGGTCTTGTTGAGGCGGCTGACGTCGACGAACGCGGTGGACATGACGAGGGCTCCTTGTCGATTCGTGCTCCGCTGGTCGCTCCGGGCGCGCCGCGATCAGCCCTTCTCGATCGCGCGGACGGAGAAGTCGTCGAGGGGGATGTCCTCGCGGCGGTCGATCTTCTCGAGCACGAGCTCCGTCGACCGCCCCGTCGTCACGTCCGTCATGCGCGAGCCGGTGATGAACCAGCGACCGCCGTGCCGCTGGATCTCCCTCGCCACCAGCGTCTTCACCGGCTGGGACCTCTTGTCGAACATGACCCACTTGAGCGGGACGTAGTTGTCCTTGCGCACCCAGAGCTCGATCCTCGCGTAGACGGCGTCGCCGTTCTTCGGCGTCGCCGCCACGCGGTAGCAGTCGAACTTGCCGACCGTCTCGTCGGCCTTCAGCACCGAGGAGCTCTGACGGAGGTCGCGGCCGTCGAGGTCGGCGTACGAGAAATCCGTGCCCATGAACGACTCCGAGCGGTTCGAGCCGGCGATGCGGCGCGAGCGCTTCAGCTCCGGCGTGTAGAGGAAGCGCTCGTCGTCCGCGTCGGCGTTCTGGATCTGGAGGAACTTCATCCCCGCGACGTCGGCGGGCGCCTGGAAGGTGATGACGCTCTTCCCGAGCGGCGGCGCGTAGCGGCGGCTCTTCGCGTCGAAGACGAGCGCGCGGCGCTTGCCGCCCTTCTCGGTGACGATCGCCTTCGCGGCGACCTGGGCGCCGCCGAGGCCCCAGGGATCGGACTCGACGACCTTCGCCACGATCTGCGCGGCCGTCGGCGCCGGCGCCGCCGCCTTGGTCCCCGCGGCGGCCTTCACCGGGGCGTGAACCACGACTCCAGAAGCGACGGCGAGGACAACGGAGAGGGCGAGGGACGTCTTCATGGTCGATCTGCTCCTGCTTGCACGGGCGCGACGCGGTCACGCGGCGAGCGACCGATCGCGGGCGTTGGGTCGTGGTGAACGCCGCGGCCCTCGGGGCTCCGCGCGGCGTCGTCATCGTCGGATGACCGTGACTTCGTGGCCGACGAGCATCGAGCAACCTCGGTGCCACCCCGAGGACCCGCGCGCGAGGTCGTCGCGCCGGCGCTCGATCCCGCGTCCATCCGCGGAAAGGCGCGGAGTTCGCGCGCCGTGGGGACGGACGTGACCAGGCGCGGCGCCGGGGGAGCGGATCGAATCGATCTGGATCGCGCGTCGGGCATGTCGCCGGCCGATGACACGCCCGGGCCCCACGCTATCCAGTTGATATTCATCGCACATCGTCGCCTTAGCTCCTCCCTCGGCGGGGCGTCTCCCGCGGCATTTCGCGGGCGCGCCGCGCGCGGGGGCTCCGCCGCGCGTCGTCTCCGGGCTCGAGACGGGCGCGGCTTCGTTGGTCCGCCTCTTGGTCCGCCTCTTGTAGAGCGCCTCCGCATGATCGCGCGCGCGGTGTGCCTCCTCTTCGTCTTCGGGATCTCGTCCCTCGCGGCCTGCAGCATCGCGGAGATCCCCGGGACCGGCGGCGGCGCGGCGCCGGATCCGTCGAGGTCGACGACGGCGAACGCCTGCAGCGACCCGTCCTCGCCGTCCACGATCGAGCCGCTCGATCTCGCCTCGCTCCCCTCGTGCGCGTGCCAGGCCGGCGGCAAGGCGCGTTGCGTGGTGAGGTCGAAGGTGCCGGAGCCGCTGTCGAAGCAGCTCGCGGACTGCGACGGCGCGGCGGGGGTCTGCGTCCCCGAGACGATCCTCACGAGCCGCGCCGAGCCTCCGTCGTGCAAGGCGTCCGGCGCCGAGGGGCGCTGCGTGAGCCTGTGCGTCCCGAAGGTCGCGAAGTACGCCGAGGTCCTGACGCAGGGCGACGGCGACGCCTGCGCGGCGGACGAGCGGTGCGTGCCGTGCACGATGCCCGACGGGGCTCTGTCCGGCGTATGCGACATCGGCGAGCCCGCGCCGTCGAGCTGCGAGGGCTCCGGCGGAGGCGGAGACGGCGGCGCGCCGGCGGCGCCCGGAGAGATCTCGTGCCCGTTCACCGGCGCGGAGATGGACGTCTCGAAGATGCCCGTCTGCGCGCCTGGCGGCCGGTGCGTCAGCGAGGGCTTCCTCGAGGACGCGGTGAAGGATCCGAAGACGCGGGCGGAGCTCCGATCGCGGCTCGCGGCGTGCGCCACCGGCCTCTGCGTCCCCGAGGCGTACCTGAAGAAATACGGCCAGCACAAACCCGAGGCGTGCGCCTCGTTCGCCGGGATCGAGGGCCGGTGCTTCAGCACCGTCTTCAAGGACGTGAGCGCGCAGAGGGATCTGCTCCAGCGCGACGTCTGCGGCGACGACGAACGCTGCGTCCCGTGCTTCAACCCGGCCGACGGGGCGCCGACCGGCGCCTGCACGACGGTGAAATGCGACGCGGCCACGAAGGCCCCGCCGGCGCTCAAGGACTGCTGCAAGAAGCGCGGCGAGATGCGGGGCAAGTGCGTCCCGCGCGAGGACGTCCCGAGCCAGCTCCGTTCGCGCCTCTCCGACGAGGACTGCGACGACGACACCGAGCTGTGCGTGCCGCGCAAGAACCTCGACCTCGCGGACGTGCCGGTCGCGTGCACGGCCAGGAGCGGCGGGGCGGGCGTCTGCGTGAGCGACTGCGTCGAGTTCGGCCTGTTCGAGGGCCTCCTCCTCTCGCAGGGAGGGTGCCCGACCGCCGAGACCTGCGTCCCGTGCGTGCACCCGACGACGAAGCAGCCGACCGGCGCGCCGGGGTGCAAGTAGCTCCGAGGGATCCGGCGCTCGATGGATCGGCGGCGCGCGGGAGCGTCTCGGGCGCGTGACAGCGGACGCGCGACGCCCGCGCCGGAGCCGCGTCTTTTCGGACGTCGCGCGGCGGCGCGCGCTGGCACCGCGGCTGCACTCGTCCGACTCGGAGGACCACATGAACGACAGCGACGACGATCTGTTCTGCATCCCGGAGGCGCCCGTCAGCGCGGTCGCCGGCGACGACGCGGGCCGCGTCGAGCGGCGGCGACACCGGCGCAAGCAGCGGCTCGCGCGCAAGCGGCGTGAGCGCGCGAGCCGCTGGGCGCACCTGCGTCACGGGCGGTGACGTTCAGCCCGTGTACGACTCGTCCTGCTCGATGCGCGAGAGCACCCAGTCGAAGTCGCCGGTCGTGACCTTCACCTTGCAGTAGTTGCACTGGCCGACCATGTTGACGGCGAGCGGGGCGCCGCAGTTGGAGCAGGCGAGGTCGGTGCGGGTCGGGCCCCTGCGGTTCGTCCCGCGGATGAGCGTCCAGTACTCGCTGTAGGCGCGCGGCTTCGTCCGGCTGCCGGAGACGTGGCGACCGTCGTCCGTCACCGTGTAGTCGAGGCCCGTCGCCCAGAGCCGGACGGTCACGGCGTCGTAGAACGCGTCCGACTCCACCTTGACGAGCTCGAGGTTCGTGATCCGCGCGCCGTCGGTGACGTTGCGCATCCGCTGCGCCACGTAGGCGGCGACCCAGTACTGCTGCGTCGTGAAGAGCGCGTCGCTGAGGAACGCGCGCATCGGGGCGAGATCGCGGGCGGACCAGGCGAGCTGGAACTGCTGGAAGATGAGGCCGACGCGCGCCTGGAACTGCGCGACGTCGAACGCCGGATCCTTCGCGCGGAGCGCCGCGATCGCCTGCGGCAGGCTCCGATCGCGGATCGTCGGATCGTCGGTCCCTTGCTCCTCGGCGCTCGACCCGACGATCGGCGGGCGCTGCTCGCGCCGCACGACCTGGACGCTCTCGACGGTCCAGTCGAAGGAGCCGTCGTTGACGACGCGCCGGCAGTGCTTGCACGTCCCGCTGAAGAGCTGCTCCTGCGGCGCGCCGCAGTTGGGGCAGCCGAGCACGCGGACGCGGTCGGGGGTGCGCGACTTCGCCGACGGCCCGCGCACGAGCGCCCAGCGCTCGACCACGTAGCAGCCGCGCCCGGCCTCGGTGTAGTTGCTCTCGAACTCGAGGCTGACGCGCGCGCCGGCCTCGCGCGTGGCGCTCGCCTGGAGGACGCGCATGGCGCCGACGATGACGCCCTCGACCGGGCCGCGGGTGCCCTGCTGGAGGGCCTGCGCCGCGCGCGGCGAGAGGTACGCGGAGAGACGGTTCAGCGCGCCGGCGCCCCGCGCGCGGTGGACCTCCGCGTAGAGCGAGTAGACGAAGTCCTCGAACACGACACGCGAGAAGTTGGCGTCGACGCGACGGATGACGTCGAGCGTGATCAGCGGGCGCGACGCCACGACCGGCGGGACGTACGGCGCGGGGTAACGGCGCGTCAGGCTCGAGCCGCCGCTGTTCCAGTCCGATTGCTTGCCGCCGATCATCTTCTTGACGACGAAGAAGCCGATCACGAGGAGCGTGAGCGGGATCCCGATCGCCGGGTGCTCGATGCAGAGCCACAGGAGCAGCGCGACCAGCTCCCCGCCGCCGTCGCCGCTGCTCCCGCTGCCGCTGCTGCTGCCTCCGCCGGACGATCGGCCCCCTCCGGAGTACGAGCTGCCGCCCCCAGGCCGCGCCGCCGCGCCCGCGGCGACGAGGACGATCGCGACGACGACGAGGACGCCGACGATCAGCGCCGGCGTGAGCCAGCGCGGTCGCGCGCCGGCGGGGCGCGGTCCGGGGGCGCTCATGCGACCTCGTCGGGGAGCTCGTTCACGTCGTCGTCCCGGCGCGGCATGCCCGGCGCGAGCGCGGGACCGAGCGAGTCGAGCGCGGCGAGGAACGCGTCGAAGTCGGGGACGACGCGCGCGACGGCGCCCTCGAGCGCGGCGACCGAGGGCGCGATCGCCGCGGGATCGACGCCGACATCGGAGACGACGGCGACCTGGTGCTCGAAGAGGCCGACCAGGACCAGGATGCCGTTGCGCCCGCTGGTCCGCCCGATGCCGAGCTCGTGGAACGCCGCGGAGGCGGCCCGCCGCGTCTCCTCGCGACGTCGAGCGGCCGGCACGAGGAGGCGCCGGAGCGACATCGTGTAGCGGCAGACGAGCGCGCCGGCGGCGAACGCGATCGCGACGTCGAGCGGGATCCACGTCGTCGCGAACTCCTTTTCGACGAACAGGAGGAGCGCGAGGCTCGCGAGCGCCACGAGCGCGCCGAACCCGAGGTCCGCCTCGCGGTAAGACACGCCCGCCTGCCGCCGCACCGCGACGACGACCTCGGCGGACGTCTGGCTCTCGACGCGCTTGATCGCCGCGGTCACGCTCGCCTTGGCGGCGTCATCGAAGAAGGCACGAGTGGACACGGAGGACCGCACGAGCGTAAACCGAGAGGTCCCGCGGCGTCCCGAGAAACCCGACCCATGGAAGCCACGCTCCTCGTGCCCGTCGTCCTCGTCCTCGTCCTCGCGGCGCTCGGCGCGCTGTACGTCGCGGCGCGGCGTGCGGTCACGATCGCGGAGCTCGACATCGAGCGCGGCGCCGTACGCGTCGTGCGCGGCGGGATCGCGCCGCCCATCCTGGCCGATCTCCGCGACGTCGCGAGGCGGCCCCCGCTCGACGGCGTGCGCGTGCGGATCCTCCGCTCCTCGGGGCGCGCCGCGGTGGAGCTCGTCGGCGACGTGCCCGCCGAGCAGGCGCAGCGGATCCGCAACGTCGTCGGTCGCGTCCCCCTCGCGCGCCTCGTCAACGCTCCGCGCCGCCGCTGAGCGCCGCCCTCGCCCGCCGCCGGGACGCGCCTCGCCGGGGCGGGCCGCGACGATCAGGGCTCGAGCGACCTCAAGATCTCCGCGATCGGCTTGCCGCCGTAGAGCGCCTTGGCGTGCTCCGCCGTGGCGAAGGAGCGCGTCTTCATCCGATCGATGTAGAGCATGCCGTCGAGGTGATCGACCTCGTGCTGGAGGATGCGCGCCGGCCAGCCGCGCACGCGCCACGTCTGCGGCTCGGCGTTCGCGTCGAGCCCCGTCACCTCGACCTCGAGGCTCCGGTCGACCAGGCCGACGAAGCCCTTCACGCTCAGGCAGCCCTCGAAGAACGTCGCGCGCGCGTCGCCGACGGGGGTGAGGACCGGGTTGAAGAACACGCGCGTCGGGAACGTCACGCGCTCCCGCTCGCGACGCTCGTCGGGCGTGAGGTACTTCAGGAGCTCGTCGCGGTCCTCGAGCACGATCACGCGGAGCGGCACGCCGATCTGCGGCGCGGCGAGCCCGACGCCCGGCGCGGCGCGCATCGTCGCGATCATCGTCGCGACGAGATCCCGCATCTCCTTGGTGGTGATGCGCTCGGGCGGGACCTCCGAGGCGCGCGCCCGGAGCACCGGGGCTCCCGTCTGGACGATCGGCGGTGGTTTCATGGTGGTGCTCGAGGGCGCGTCGCTCGCGGCGGCCGCGGGCGACGCCAGCGGCCGCGCGCACGCGGCGACGACGGAGAAGAGCGCGAGCGCGGCGCGACGGCGCATGCGCGTACCTTACCAAGAGAACCGGCCGCGCGTCCGCGCTCGAGACGAGGACCGCCGGAGCGCGCTCAGCGAGCGCGCGTCGGGTTCCGCGCGAAGCGCTGCGCGAGCTTGTCGAGGGCCTTCGCGACCTCGGGCGAGGCGCCCTTCTTCGCCTCCGCGACGATCGCGGGGGTCTCCGGGGCGTCGACGACCATGAGCGCGTTCGAGGCGGCGTAGCGGGCCTCGCCGTCGCGGCGGACGTACGCGTCGACGAGCGCGCGGGCGGCGGTCTCGCGGATCTTCGCCTCCTCGCGGCGATCGCCGACGGTCTTCCACGCCCACGCGTTGCCGGCGCGCCCGAGCGAGCGCGCCGCGGCGCGGGCCGTCGCCTCGTCGCCGGTCGAGCGGAGACGCGCGGCGAGCGCCTCGGCGACGCGGAGGCGGCGGCACTCGCCCATCCCCGCGAGGATCGAGCGCGTGCGCTCCTCGTCCCTCGAGGCGTCGAGCGCGCCGAGGACGCGCGCCGCGGCCTCGTCGGTGCCCACGCGCGCGATGGCCTCCGTCACCGTACGGACCGTCGCGGCGTCCTCCGTCGTGTCCTCGAGGATCGCGTACAGGACGGGCAGGGCGCGCGCGTCCTTGAGCAGGCCGACGGCCTCGATCAGGTCGCGGCGCAGACCGGGCGCGCTCTCGGCGGGGATCCCGCGCGGCGCGTCCACCGCGAGCATCTCGAGCATCGGCATGAGCGCGCTCGGACCGAGCTTCGCCAGGTAGAGCGCGACCGGGGCCTTCCGCCCGCGCGCCCGCGCGTCGGCCTCGGGCGCGTGCGACACGATCCCGTTCACCGCGACGAACGCGCGCGGATCGATCGCGCGCGCCTTGGCGATCTCCGCCGAGAGCTCGG
Organism: Labilithrix sp.; assembly: GCA_019637105.1. Taxonomy (GTDB): domain Bacteria; phylum Myxococcota_A; class Polyangia; order Polyangiales; family Polyangiaceae; genus Labilithrix. The sequence goes on along the minus strand of JAHBWF010000142.1, from coordinate 6,971 downwards.
CGAACGACTTCGCCGGCATGCGGAACGCCGCGGGGGACATCGGCGCGGCCGCCGCCTCGGCAGGCGCCGCCGCGCCGCCGAGGACCGCGAGGCCGAGGGAGAGACCGAAGGCGAGCCGTCGCTTGTTCATCGGGGTGGTCCTCATCGTCCGCTCTTCCACCAGCGCTCCTCGGGGATCGCGCGCGTCGAGTTCGTGCCGCAGTGCACCTCACCGATGCCGAGGTGGTACTCGTCCCAGTCTTCGATGTAGTCCACCGTGATGCCGATCTTCGCGAGCGGCTCCGAGAACGCCGTCTTGAAGATGTCCTTGCCGTCGATCACCGGGCCGTGAGGATCGGGCGCCCCGAAGCGGGTGTCCGAGAGGTAGACGCCGTTGACCAGCCCCGGCTGGTACGCGGCCGACTTGCCGGCGTAGTCGATGTGGAGGAACGGCACGTGGATGATCTCGTCGTCTTCGAGCCCGAGCTCCTCCTTCAGGACCTCGAGCTGCCCGTCGATCTCGGCGGCGGCCTCGGCGCTCGCCTTCATGACCTCGGTGTCGGCGAGGACCTCGGAGATCGAGATCTCCGCCGGCCGCTCGGTGTTGTTCTCGAAGTCGATCCAGGTCTTGCCGACGAACATCGGCGTGTCGCCCTTGCCGGCCTTGACGGCGTCCTCGAGCATCTTCTTCGCCATCGGGGCGTCGTTGACGAGGAGCGCCCAGCCGCGCGGCGTCGGCGCCTTCACGAACGAGATCGTCTCGTCGATGTGCGCGACGAGCAGCCACGACGTGTCGACGTCGATCTCCGGCTGCTGGCCTTGCGCCGCGATCAGCTTGGAGAAGGTCTTGTCCGGGTAGTACGACTTCGTCTTCCCGCGGACCACGCGCCCGAACGGGTAGGAGACGCCGTCCTTCGTGTAGGGCGGGACCGTCTCGAAGTTGCCGAACGAGTTCAGCGTGTCCATGTCCGGGTTGTGATCGATGTCGAACTGCTGGACGCCGGCGACGTCGCGGCCGCGCACCTTGAAGACGAACTGCCCCGCCGGGCGGAGCGGGCTCTTCTCCTTGTTCGGCTCGAAGACGTTCGCCGAGCGGTAGTTCACGCGCATCACGTGCTGCGTTCCGTCCGGGCCCGGCATCGACATGTACGCGGGCTCGAAGTAGTCCTGCGTCCAGGGATCGACGACGTCGATCGTCTTCGGCGAGCCCACGCCGGCGGCCTTGCACGACGTCGTGAGGTCCTTGCGCATCGCCGCGTTCCCCGGCGTCATCGTGTTCGAGACCCAGATCTGCTCGGCCGGCAGGAGGTGGTGGAACGTGAGGATCGGCGCGACGCGCATGAGGACGACGTCGGTGGACGTGCCCTTCGTCGGCGAGGTGACCGTGAGCTGGAGCTCGACGTAGCCGTCCCACTCCGCGGCGTCGCGTACGACGTCCTTCGCCTCGATGCCGAGCTCGAAGCCGGCGCGGATCTCCTCGGCCGTGAAGACGTTGTCCTCCGCGAGGACCTCGAAGTCCGCCGCGGACTCGCCGACCTTCTTGAAGATCCGGATCTTGTCCGCCGCCGCGTCGGTGAGGATCGCGAGGTGGCCGGTCACGTCGTCCGGGGTCTTCGGCCAGGGCCGGCTCTTCAGGCGCGCGAGGTCGAGCGCGTCGTCCTCGCCGTTGACGACCTCGTCCTGGGCGTCGTTGCACTTGGCGATCGTGATGTCGTCGCCGGAGGCCTTGCAGCGCTCGTCGTCGTCGTCGATGTTCGCGAGGAAGACGGCGCCGTTGTCGGCGTCCCAGGTGGTCTTGTGGGTGTCGGAGTCGTCGTCGAACGAGATCGTGCCGTCACGGTTCGAGTCGGCCCGGAGGTCGGCGAGGACGTCGGGCTCGGGGGCCGCGCCGCCCGCGTCGTCCGTATCGTTCGCAGCACACGCCACGAGCCCCGCTACGATCAGCACCGGGCCAAAGGTCCGAAAACGCACCATGCACGCCCTCCAGCAACAACCAGACCGGGTCGCGATAGCGCAAATCGGGCCGAAAACAACCCTCCTCATGGTGTGAGGGCGGTCCGTTCGCCGTTTGACGGGCGGACGACGCGTTGCCCATGGGCGTTTTTTGGGGATTTGACGCTGTGCGTCGAGGGTGGCGCGCTATTCGATTCGGCGGACGCGGACCGAGAGGACGGGCTCCGGATCGCGGGTGACCTTCGCGAGCGTCCCGTCGACGACGAAGCGAGGGACGATCCTCGCCTTGCCCTCTCCCTCCGGCGGGAGCGCGCCCTGGAGCTGCGCGGGCACGCCGCTCTTCGCCGCGCCGACGCTCAATCGCGCCGCGCCGAAGGCGCAGTCGGAGGGGACGAAGGCGACGCCCGCCGGTTCGCCGTCCTTCGGCGGTCGGATCTCGCGCCCGCTGCGCACGCCGCGCGCGAGGAGCACGACGTCGCCGTTCGCGTCGCGGTAACCCCAGACCGTGACGCCGTTCGCCTTCGTGACCTCGCGGAGGGCGATCGTCGACCTGCTCTTGACCCACGTGCTGCCCAGGTCGTCGGCGACCACGTAGCGCGTCCGCTCGAACGTCGCGCCGCCGTCCTTCTCGACGAGGCGCCACACCTCGCCCGGCCTGTCGGTCGCCGTCGTCGAGCTCTGGAGGCTCAGCCCGTACTCGTGCTCGGCGAGGCAGTAGCCCTGCGAGGTGATGGCCTTCAGCTCGAGGTACCGCCGCGCGGCGCTGGTGTGCTCCTTCACCACGAGGCCCGGGACGCCGCGGTCCTTCGGCGGATCGGCGCGGTCGCGTGGGGCCGGCAGCGTCGGGAGCGCGGAGAGGGGGGACCGGTCGCCGGCGTTCGCGGGGGCCGCTCCGAGGAGCGTCGTCGCGGCGGCGGCGAGCGGCGCGAGCCTCCGGAGCGCGCGCGAACGCGCCGTCGCGCGGGGCGGCAGGGCGGCGGCGGCGCTCATAGCGTCTCCAGGTAGGCCTCGAGGTCCGAGAGCTCGGCGGGCGACAGGTGCTTCGTCCGGCCCATCTTCCCGTCGGACTTCACGAGCAGCGTCCTGAGGTCGGGGTAGCGCCCGTCGTGGAAGTACGGCGCGGAGCCGCCGACGAACCGGAGCGACGGCGTGTCGAACTTCGCCTGCGTGTCGGCCGCGGCGCGGCTCCGGACGTCGTGCTGCGCGCCGTCGGGCATGTCGCCTCCGGCGCCGTGGCAGCTCGCGCACCCGGCCTCTTCGGACTGGTAGATCGCGAGGCCCCGCTCGATCGCGTCCGGAGGCGCGCGTCCCGCCTTGCCCGGCGGCGCGCGCATCGCGCGGACGTAGGCGATGAGCGCCTCCTTGTCGTCGCCCTCGAGCCCGTTGCCGCCGAGCCGCTTCACCGTCTGGACGAGGTGCAGCGAGACGTCGGGCGCGTCGCCGTTCCAGCCGAACGGCGCGGCTCCCTCGAGGCGGCCGGCGAGCATCGGCGTCTGGCGCGGCCCCTTCGGGGACGACCAGACGAGCGCGTCGTCGCGGCCGTCGGGGTGGCAGCTCGCGCACGCGCGGCCGTCGCCCGAGATGCGGGCGTCGTTGGTCGCGTGGAAGAGCACGCGGCCGCGCTCGATCTTCGGGTCCTCGCGCTCGCGGACGAGCGTGAGGCTCGAGAGCGCGAACGGCCGCGGCGCGCCGTCTCCCGCCTCTCCGATCGCGATCGTGGTGAGGGCGTGCGCGAACTGCGACCAGACGAGCGCGCGGTCGTGCTCTTCGTCGAGGGCGATCGCCGTCGGCCCGGCCGGGACGGACCACTTCTTGAGCGTCACGTCGTGCGGGTTGATCGCGTCCGAGTCGAACAGCACGACGCTGTCCTCGCCGAGGCACGTCACGAAGAGGCCGGCCCGGCCCGTGACCGCGGCCCGGGGGAGCGCGCAGCGGGCGGCGGCGCCGTCGAGCCCGCCGCGGAGCGTCCGCGACCCGCCGAGGATCGACGCCGCGTCCTCGTCGATCACCGGCACGTGGAAGACCTCGGGCTCGCGGCCCTGGCCGCCTCCGTAGCCGGAGGACACCTCGGGCTCTCCGGGGAAGACGAGCACGTGAGGAGCGAGCACGCGGCCGCTCGCGGTCTTCGCGAGGGCGAAGCCCTGGCAAGCGACGCGCGGCTGCATGTCGGTCGCGACCGAGTCCATCAGCTCCTCGACGCCGGCGAGCGACAGCGGCTTCTTGGGCTCGCCGCCGTCGAGCGGGACGACGTCGAGCGACTGTCCGACGGCGTGGGACACGAACGCGCGCTTGCCGTCGGCGGAGACGACGACGCTGCGCGGCTCGCGGGCGACGACGTGCTCCGCCTTGCGCGTGAACGTCTGGGCGTCGAGGACGGTCACGGCGCGGCCCCAGCCGCTCGTCGCGACGAGCGTGCCGTCGTCGGGCGACAGCGCGAGGCCGACCGGCTCGGCCGGCACGTCGACGCGCGTGTCGACGACGAGCGGAGAGCTCGCGCTGCCGCCGCCGCGCAGCACGAGGAGGCGGGCCGCGTCGCGCACGGCGACGAGCAGCCGCCCGTCCGGGAGCATCAGCATCGTCGACGGCGCGCCGCCGGGCGCGAACGCCGAGAGCTCACGCTCGGCGTCGACGTCGATCACGCGGACGCGCGCCTCGTCCTCGTCCGCGACGTAGGCGATCCGGCGGCCGTCGAGATCGGCGAGCACGATCGCGGAGCCTTGACGCGGATCCGCGGCGAGGCGCCGGACCTCGGGCGGCGGCGCGCTCGGCGGGACGGGGCCGCCCTCGGCGCCGTCGGGCACGGGCGCCGACGAGGCGGACCGCGGAGCGCCGTCCGGCGCCCCGCGCATGCAGGAGGCGAGGCTCGCCGCGCACAGCGCGGCGACGAGCGGGTGGGGGAGGGAGAGCGGAGCGACGCGGCGGAGCATCGACCCGGGAACGCTCGAGGTCGGCGAGGTGATTCCTCGTCACGCGGGCGCCGCGTTCGTCGCGCCGCGCCCGCGCCGTGCCTCGGCGCGTTCGTCGTGCCCGCGCCGCGGTCAGCGCGCCGCGAGGTAGGCGCGGCCGTTGCGGAACGCGGCCTGGCGCAGGGCGCGGTCGGCGGCGCGGCCCGAGGTGTCGCTCGCCGCCTCGCGGTCGAGCCACGAGAGGGCCTGGGCCCGCGTGATGTCGCCGTTCCAGCCCTGGCCGTACTCGAGGCCTCGGAGGAACACGTCGAGCATCTGCGTCTTCTTCTGCGCGTCGGTCTCGCTCCCGACCACCGCCGCGAGCATCGCGCGGGTCTCGGCGCCGTCGAGGTCGAAGATCTTCTGCGCCACCTGGACGCCGATGTACTGGAGCGGCGTGTACGAGTCCTTGGCGACGGCCTCGGGGTACACGGTCATGAACCACTGGAGGTCCGCCGGCGAGAGCTTCACCGTCTCCGTCAGGATCCGGACGAGCGCCGGGTGCGAGCCCACCATGCGGTCGACGAGCACGGCGCCGACGCCGGTGGCGGGCAGGCACGCCACGAGGTCGCGCCGCTCCTCTGCGGCGATCGCGCGGCTCTCCAACCAGTCGGCCAGGAGGTGGATGCCGACGGCGACGGTCGCGAGGACCGGCCCCGCGGGGCCGCCGGCGCTGAGGAGGACGAGCACGCTCGCGCCGAGGGCGACGAGATCGCCCGCGACGCGGACCTTGGCGGCGACGCCCTCGTTCCACTGACCGGCGTTCTCGATGAGCGAGAAGATCGTCGAGACGAACGAGATCCCCTTGGCGAGGTTGCCGGAGTACTTCACGATCACATCGGCGAGCGGCGTCTCGTCGATGCCGAGGAGCACGCGCCGGAAGAGCGAGGTCGCCTGCGCGAGCCCGCCGATCGCGCCCGGCCCGCCCTTGACGAAGCCCTGGATGACCGCGTCGACGTCGCCGCGCGCGAGGTCGCCGCCGAGCTCCCAGATCGCCATCACCGCGGCGACGCCGCGGAGCGCCTGGCCGACGGAGCGCCCCGAGACCTGGATCGTGTCGGCGGTGATGTCGTTGCCGGTGAGCTTGTTGTGCGTGTCGAGCCAGGACGCGACCGAGCGGAGCTTGCTGCCGCCCGCGCGCAGGATCTCCTTGGTCCGCGAGGTCGCGCGCTCGTTCGAGCCGCTCGCGAGGAGCTGCTCCAGGTACGCGCCCGGGAGCGCCGGGACGAGGATGCGCTCGACGATCTCCCTGTCGGAGGCGCGGACCGCCGCGAGCTTCGGATCGCCCGCGAGGAGGCGCGCCGCGAAGGCGAGGGCGCCCGACGCCGACGGCGACTGCGCGAGGAGCGCGAAGCCCTCGAAGAGCTGGTCGGGCCCGTAGACGATGTAGTCGGTGCCCTCGAGCGTGAGGCCGTCCATCACGGCGGAGAGCTCGGAGTCGCGCGCGAGGATGCGCCGGAGCTCGGCGTCGAGGGCGGACGCGCGCGCGTGGTAGTCGGCCGAGACCGCGCGGACGTCGGGGAGGGCCTGGAACGCGTTCACGAACGCGCGGTTCTGCTCGACGGTGATCATCGGCGAGACCCGCGCGAGCGCGCGTCCGAGCCGGGCGTCCGTGGCGTCCTTCTTCTCGACGGCGACCTTCAGCTCGTCGGCGGCCTGCTTGGCGGCCGGGCCCTCGCTCGAGGCGGAGCGTGAGCTCGCGGACTCCTCGAGCGTCTCGGCGGCGCAGCCGACGCAAGCGAGCGCGAGGAGGACGACGAGGGGGAAGAGGGCCCGAAGGAGACGGACGGGGGAGAGAGCCGAGCGCACGTCCGAGCCTCTCGCACGATGTATGCCTCGCTCCAGAGGGCCTGTTCGGCGATGATCTGGGGCTCGGACGATCCAAGATGGGCCGACGGCCGGATCGTCGGCGCTCCCCACCGCGTCGCGCGCACAAGGTGCGCGAGCGCCGCCCGCCGAGGCCGCTCGTCACGATGTCGGCCGGATCGACGAAGAGGGAGACGATGGCTCGCCCCCGGTCGTTTCTCCTCCTCCTCGGGTCCCTCGGCGTCGCGCTGATCGCCGGCTGTCCGGCGCCCCGCTCGACGCCCGCGT
>JAHBWF010000141.1 GCA_019637105.1 Labilithrix sp. | reverse complement strand
CCTGCGCTTTCGCATCGCCCCGCGCTGGCGAGCGGCCGCGAAGCCGCGCGCCGACCGCGTGCGCGTCGAGACGGTCGACGCGCGCGAGATCAGGCCCGCCTCGAGCGAACGGGCCGTCCGCGCCTGGATCGACACGCGCCGCGCGTCGCTCCTCGAGTGCTACCGCGCCCACGCGGCGGCCGCCGCCTGCGCCGACTCGATGACCGTGACCTACGACTGCGTCGTCACCCCGGACGGCGCGGCGGAGCACTGCGCCGCCGTCGACTTCATCTTCGACATCCGGCGGCCGGAGTGCGGCTTCGGCGTCGAGGGCTCGCTGTGCGTGGCGCGCGCGCTCGACGGGTCGAAGGGCCCGCTGCCGTTCGGGGCCGACTCGATCGCGGTCACGCTGCACCCGCGGTGACGCCGAAGTGAGAAGAGCGCCCGCCGAAGCGAGCGCTCTTCGTCGCCGGGCTCCCCGGGACGCGCCGGCGCCCTCAGTTCGGGGTCGGCTGCGCCCCCGACTCGGGCCGGGGCTGGAGCTTCTCCTCGAGCGCGGCGTCGAGGAGCTGATCCATCTTCGAGATCAGGATGAACTCGAGGTCGTTCTTGATCTCGGCCGGCACCTCGTCGAGGTCCGCCTTGTTGCGCTCGGGGATCAGCACGCGCTTGATGCCCGCGCGGTGCGCCGCGAGGACCTTCTCCTTGAGGCCGCCGATCGGCAGCACGCGGCCGCGGAGCGTGATCTCGCCGGTCATCGCGACGTCGTGGCGGACGCGGACGCCGGAGAGCATCGAGACGAGCGCGGTGAACATCGTGACGCCCGCGGAGGGGCCGTCCTTCGGCATCGCGCCCGCCGGGATGTGGATGTGCAGGTCCGACTTCTCGAGGAAGTCCTTCGCGAGCCCGAGCTTCTCGGCGTTCGTGCGGACGTAGCTGAGCGCGGCCTGCGCCGACTCCTTCATGACGTCGCCGAGCTGGCCCGTCAGCTGGAGCTTGCCCGTGCCGAACATCTTCGTCGCCTCGATGAAGAGGATCTCGCCGCCGACGCTCGTCCACGCGAGCCCGGTCGCGACGCCGGCCTCCTCGGTGCGCTCCGCGACCTCGCTGGTGTAGCGCGGGGCGCCGAGGAACTCGTGGATCGCCTCGGGGCCGTCGATCTTGCGCGGGCTGGTGTCGCCCTCGGCGATCTTCACGGCCACGCCGCGGATGACGCTGGCCACTTGGCGCTCGAGCGTACGGACGCCCGCCTCGCGCGTGTAGTGGTCGATGATCTCGTCGACGGCCGTGTCGGAGATCTCGAGCTGCTCCTTCGTGATCCCGTGCTCCTCGATCTGCTTCGGGATGAGGTGCTGCCGCGCGATCGCGAGCTTCTCGTTCCGCGTGTAGCCCGGGATCTCGAGGATCTCCATGCGGTCGCGGAGCGGCGGCGGGATCGGATCGGCGACGTTGGCGGTGGCCACGAACATCACGTTCGACAGGTCGAACGGGATCTCGAGGTAGTGATCCGCGAACGTGTTGTTCTGCTCGGGGTCGAGGACCTCGAGCAGCGCCGCGGCCGGATCGCCGCGGAAGTCGTGGCCGATCTTGTCGACCTCGTCGAGCATGAAGACCGGGTTGATCGTCCCGACCTTCTTCATGCCCTGGATGACCTGACCGGGCAGCGCGCCGACGTACGTGCGGCGGTGGCCGCGGATGGCGGCCTCGTCGTGGACGCCGCCGAGCGAGATGCGGTGGAACTTGCGCCCGAGCGAGCGCGCGATCGAGCGGCCGAGCGACGTCTTGCCGACGCCGGGCGGTCCGATGAGGCAGAGGATCGGTCCCTTCTTGTCCTTCTTGAGCTTCCGGACGGCGAGGTACTCGAGGATGCGCTTCTTCACCTTCTCGAGGCCGTAGTGGTCCTCGTCGAGGACCTTGCGGACCGCGGCGATCTCGAGGTTGTCCGGTGTCGAGTTGTGCCAGGGCAGATCGAGGATCCAGTCGAGGTACGTGCGGACGACCGTGTACTCGGCGGAGCCGACCTGCATGTTGCGGAGGCGCTTCAGCTGCTTCTTGGCGACCTGCTCGGCCTCGCTCGGGAGCTGCGCCTTCGCGATGCGCTCCTCGATGCCGTCGAGATCGCCCTGATCGCCGTCGTCCTCGCCGAGCTCTTCCTTGATCGCCTTGAGCTGCTGGCGGAGCACGTACTCGCGCTGGTTCTTCCCCATCTCCTCCTTGATCTGGGAGTTGATGCGCTCGCGCATCTTGAGGATCTCGAGCTGACGCGTCAGCAGGCGCAGCACCTTGCGGATGCGATCCTTCGCGTCGACCGTCTCGAGCAGCTGCGCCTTCTCCTCGACGGGGGCGTCGAGGTTGGCCGCCACGAGGTCGGCGAGCGCGCCGGGCGCCTGGATCGAGTCGATGAGGGAGCCGGCCTCGCGCGGGAGCTCGGGCATCAGCTGGATGACCTGCTTCGCGATGTCGCGCAGGCTCATGCTGAGCGCCTCGGCCTCGTCGTCGTCGACGCCGCTCTCCTCGAGGCGCTTCACCTTCGCCTTGAGGTAGGGGGCGTTCTGCGACACGTCCTCCAGCCGGATGCGCGTCAGGCCCTGGAGGATGAGCGAGTAGTTGCCCGAGCTGTGCTTGAGCGCCTTGAGGACGCGCGCCGCGCAGCCGACTTGGTGGAGGTCGTCCGCGCCCGGATCGTCGGTCGCCGGGTCCCTCTGCGCGAAGATCGCGATGACCGGCGCGGGGAAGTTGTCGACGTCTTCGACGAGCGCGACCGACTTCTCGCGGCCGACGTCGAACGGCGCGACTGCGCCGGGGAACAGCACCGCGTTGCGGATGGGGAGGACGGGCAGCTCGTCGCCGAACTGGACCTGGTCCTCTTCCTTCTCGCGCGCGGGACCCTTCTTCTCGGACATGTGCTCGACCTCTCAATCGGGGCTGTGTTGGGCGTCCGCAGGGCGGACAGGCGACCCGCCGAAGCTACGTCTACCCTTTCGTGATTATCCCGAAGTGCCTGGCAAAACTAGCCAAATAGGTGCGCGCCGCAGCGCCCCGGGGCTTTGATGCGGCTCGTTCGAAAAGCTCCTCCATCGAGCCGTCCGCCGGATGGCCTCCGGCGCATCTCTGCGGAACGTAGTCAGCCGAGGCGGGCGTGCCTAGTACTTCGACGCATCGATTTCGATGCGTCGAAGTACGACAAACGAGAACGTCTACCCGGACGCAAACCCGTGCCGCGACGGGAGGTTCGTCCCGACCCCTCGCTCGTCGTGGGGTCGGAACGAACCGGTCGAAATCACGGCGTCCGGGTACGAGTGCCGGACGTACGACAGGCGCGCCTCGCGCTCGTCCGACGTCCTCCGCCGCTGCGATCGGCGTGCCGTGCCGGCGCGGACGCTCGGGGGGACGGACCGACCCGCCCGACGTCACGCGCTCGCGACGCTGCGATCCGGCTCGAGCGTGTGGACGCACAGGCCCGTCACGACCTTGGGGAAGAAGAAGGTGCTCTTCTGCGGCATGACCTCGCCCGCCTCCGCCACCGCGCGGACCTGCGCGACCGGCGTCCCGTTCATGAGGAAGAGCGCCTGCCCCTGGTTGCTCCGGAGCGCGGCGAGCGACGCCGCGGCGTCCTGCGGGTACCAGATGTTCGTCTTCGCGGCCTGCGCCTCCGGCGTGATGCCGAGCACGGGCTCGAGGATCCCCATGTGGAGGAGCGCGACGTCGGTGGCGCGGAGCGCGGCGACCCGCTCGCCGAGGATCGGGTGCGCGGCGAGGTCGGCGTCCTCCTTCAGCGCGAGGAGCGACGCGCGGCCGTCGCCCGCGCAGAGGACGAGCGAGGGTCGCTCGGCCCCCGATTTCGTCAGCGCTCCGGTGTAGACGTCCGCGCTCGCGCCGGGCGGCAGCGGCGTCACGTCGAAGAGCTCGCTCGCGCCCTTCACGGCCTCGGCGAAGTCGAAGCGCGGGAGGGAGTGTACGTGACGGTGCGTCGGGAAGACGACGAGATCGGGATCGTCGCCGTTGGCGAAGAACACCATGAAGTAGGCGTGCTCGGGCCGCGCGACCGACCCCGGCGTCGCGGCGGCCTCGCGCGCGTAGCGGAGCGCCGTCTCGTAGCGGTGGTGCCCGTCGGCGATGAGGAGCGACGAGCTCGCGACGCCCTCGACGATCGCGCGGATCGCGCCCTTGTCCGCGATCTTCGCGAGCGTGTGGCGGATCCCGTCGGCGGTCTCGAAGGTCGCGAGCTCGCTCGCCTTGGCGAGCGACGCGTCGAGCTTCTTCTCCGGGTCGCGGTAGAGCATGAACCCGGGCGAGAGGTTCGTCCGCGTCGCGCGGAACAGCTTGAGCCGGTCCTCCTTGGGACCCGAGAGCGTCCGCTCGTGCGGCAGGACGATCCCCGCGTCGAGCGGGACCACCTTCACGAGGCCGAGGAAGCCTCGCCGCGTGCGCGGCGCGCCTCCGCCGGGCGGCGTGAACGTCTGGTCGTAGCGGTAGAACGCCGGCTCGTCGTCGCGCACGAGCACGCCCTCGGCGCGCCAGGCCGAGAAGAGGTCGCGCGCGTTCTCGTACTTGGCGTCGCCCTCGCCGTCCGGGAGGATCAGCTTGACGATGTTGTGCGGGTGCCCCGCGGCGAGCGCGGCGCGCTGCGCGGCGTCGATGACGTCGTAAGGCGGCGCGACGACCTTGGCGAGACCGCCGGACGCGGCGATGCTGGTGAGGTCGTAACGGAGCGGCGTGAGCGGTGCGATCTCGGCCATGGCGCAGGCACTCTGGCACCGATCGCGCGGCGTCGTAAAGCGACGTCGCGCGGCAGGTGCGCGCGCGGCGGCGACGTCGCGCGCCGACGTCGCGCGGCTGATCCGCTCGCGGCGTCGCGGCGGCGGCGGTGCCGTCGGTCGCGGCGGCCGCTCAATCGGCGTCGTGGCCGCCGGCTCAGGGCACGAAGCGGACGCAGCGGACGTAACGCGGGTCGGTCAGGTCGTCCAAGCTCGTCTCCCCGGTGCCGAAGTCGACGGTCCAGGCCTTGGTCGCGCTCCCCATCGACGACGTCCAGTAGCCCTTGTCGATGGGCGTCTGCCCGCCGAACGCCTGCTGGTCGATGTACTTGAGGACGTTCCTCTTGCGGTCGAGGTCGTAGACCTCGTGGGGAGCCTCGTCGACGAGCGTGAGGAGCTCCTTCAGCGTGGGCAGACGCGTGTCCCCCCCGCACACGGCGTCGGCGGCGGCGAAGGCGACCGGCGCGGGCGAGACGGAGCGCTCCCAGACGAGCTTCGTCTTGAGGTCGCGGATGCGCTGGTCCGTCCGGAGGAAGTTCGCGTACTGGCCCCTCGGCGCGTCGGCGGACACGGGGAGCGCGACGAGGGCGCCGAGGACGAGGCCGCGGACGGCGAAGCGGAGACGCGCGCGCATCACGAGCCTCCCCTCACGCAGCGCACCGCCGCGGTGTCCGCTTCTTCGCGCTTGGCGAGGCCTCCGCGGTCGAAGTCGACCACCCAGTGCTCGCGCTTCACCGGGTCGAACGGGCGGACCTCGGAGAACGTCCAGTGCACGCTCCGCGGCATGGCGGGCGCCGTCGTCTTGAAGACGTCGCTCGCCTTCGCGCCCGACGACGCGGAGAGGTCGAGCAGCGTGACGAGCTCGATCCGGCTCGGCAGGCGCCACGAGCCGCTGCAGATCTCCAGCGCCTGCTCGTACGTCGCGGAGCTCGCCTGGGCCGGCATCGGGTGACGCCAGACGAGCTTCGTGACCCTGTCTTCGAAGCCCTGGTTCGCCACCGCGTCGTAGCCGATCGGGTTGTCGACGGCGCCGCCGGCGTCGTAGTTCGGCATCGGCCACGCCGCCCAGCTCACGGGCAGCGTCCCGGACGCGTCGGTCTTGACGTCCGGGGCCTCGCTGTCTTGCTGCACGTCCGGGCCGGCGTCCGGGTCCACGACGTCCTCGCAGAGCTCTCCGCCGCTGCACTCGCCGCGCGTGTAGTCCGACAGGCCGATGATCCCGTTGCACGCCAGCGCGAGCGGCATGACGCTCGCGCCGGCGAGGGCGAACAGGACGCGGCGGCGGGCGCTAGAAGCTGCCATTGAGCCCCGCTCCTCCGAAGCCGATCACCGGCGTGACCTTGATCCTCGACCCCGACGCGTCCTTCGCGGTCCGCGGCGGCAGGCCCCCCGACTTGCTCGACCCCGACGCGATCGTGGAGACGAGCCCGGTGACGCCCGCGACGCCCGCGACGACGAAGAAGACGGTGCTGACGTTGCCGAGCGTCTTGGCGGACGAGAGCGCGTCCCACTGCTCGCGCCCGCAGACCTTGTTCCGGCACTCCTTGTCGAGGTCGCCCTCGCTCGACATCGCGGCGAGCCCGGTGATCGTCCCGACCGCCGCGGAGACGCCGGCGATCGCGAAGCTCACGGTCGCGAACGTGTTCTTCTTCGCGGGCGGCGGGGGCGGCGCGGCCGGAGGAGGCGTCGCGGGCTCCGGTCTGTCGCCCTCCGGCGGCGGCTGCACGCCGAGCTCGAGGTCCTTCGTCTCGCCCGCGAGCGTCTCGAGCGTCGCCCGCGTCTCGGGGCCGTTGCCGACCCTCGCCGTGACGGAGTGAACGCCCGGGTTCACGGCGCGCGGCTCGTTCAGCGCCGCCGCCGGGACGGTCGCGCCGTCGACGACGACGGTGGGCTCCCACCCCGCGGGGACGCCGGTGATCTTGATGCGGATCGCGCCGATCTTCGATCTCTCCGCCTCGGCGAGGCGGGCGGCGTCGCTGCGCGCGTCCTTGGAGCGCTGGCTCTCCTCCGGGAGCGGCGCGATCCGGCCGACGCCGAGGCAGACCTCGCGGGCCTCGACCGGCTGCCCGAGCGCCGCGTGCGCGCGGCAGAGCTCGATGCCGGTGAGCGGCGTGTTGCCGAGGGCGTGCGCCGCCTTGAACTTCTCGAGCGCGCCCTTCATGTCGCCCTTGTCGCGCAGCTCGATGCCGTCGTTGTAGAGCTGCCGCGCCGACGCGATGTCCTGCGCCGTGCGCTGGGCGTGGGCGGCGCCAGACACGCCGAGGACGAGGAGCAGCGTCGGGAGCGTGAGCCGGCGTCTACTAGAAGATGTCATGACCGGTGGGGGCGGGAGGCGGCGCGGGGGCCGTCGTCGCCGACGAAGGTAAGGGAGGACGCGAAGAAGGAGAAGGTCCGAGAGGGGGCTTGCCGCGCCCGTGATGCCCCGCGGCCTTGACCGTGGGCGGCGCGGGCTGGGCGGACGCGGTCGACGAGGCGACGTCCGCGGGCGGCGGCTCGACGAGCGTCGCGGGCGGCTCGGCGGCGCTCGCGGGCGGGGCGGCGGTCAGCGCCGGCGGCGCGCTCGTCAGGACCGGCGGGTCGGCCGTCATCGCGTGGCCGGCCTTGGCCTCGTCGCTCTTCTTGAGGGCCGTCACGGCCGCGAAGGTCCCGAGGCAGAGTACGGCGCCGAAGGCGATCACGGCGAGGACGCGGTTGCGCGTCGAGCGGCTCGAGCCCTGGGACATCGCCGAGACGATCCCGGCCTCGGTCGTGGCGCCGGCGGCGAGCGTCGCGTCGTTGCCGAGCGAGCGCGGGCCCGGGTTCGATCCCGTGCTCGAGCGCGGGAGATCGACCGAGCGAGGCATCTCGCCGCCGAGCGCCGCGGCGAGGGACTCGGCCATCTCCTTCGCGGTGCCGAAGCGATCGGTCACGGGGCGCGCGCAGGCCCGGTAAAACCACGCGTCGACCGCGGGTGAGAGGCCCGGCACGCGCGTCGACGGCGCGGGGAGCGGCTCCGAGTGGATCTTGATCGCGAGGCCGCCCATCGTCTCGGCGTCGAACGGCTTGTCGCCGGTCAGCGCCTCGTACGCGACCACGCCGACGGACCAGAGATCGCTCCGGTGATCGATGGTCTTCGAGCCGAGGATCTGCTCCGGGCTCATGTAGAACGGCGAGCCGATCATCGCGCCGGTCTTCGTCCCGCTGTCGACCAGCGGGGCGTCGACGCCCTTCGCGATGCCGAAGTCGAGCAGCTTCACGAAGACGTCGCCGTTGCCGCCGTCGCACAAGAAGAGGTTCCCGGGCTTGATGTCGCGGTGGATGATCCCCCGCTCGTGGGCGCGGTCGAGCGCCCGCGCGAGCTGCGCGAGGATCTCGACCACGAGCTGGGGCGAGCAGCGGCCCTCGGCGTCGAGGTGCGCGCCGAGGTCGCGCCCCTCGAGCAGCTCCATCACGATGTAGGGGACGCCGTCGGCCGTGAAGCCGTGATCGAAGGTCTGGACGACGTGCGGGCTCTTCACCTGCGCCGCGGCCGCGGCCTCGCGCGAGAAGCGCTCGGTCGCCTCCTTGCTGTCCTTCAGGCCCGACGCGATGAACTTGACGACGACCTGGGTGCGGAGCGCGAGGTGATCGGCCACCCAGACCGCTCCCATCCCGCCTTCGCCCAGCGGGCGGACCAGCCTGACGCTGGGCGTCACCATCATCCCCGCGTGCGCCTCGGGCACGAGGAAAGAATTCCCCAGCGCTCCGGCTTCCGCAACATCTTTGGGGCGCCGGGGCTCGGAGCCGTCCCCCCCGGCGGGCGCGGCGGGTCGTGCCAGGGTCGACGACCATGACAGCGTGGCCATAGGGGTGACGCGCTCCGCCCGACCGCCGTTGTCCGTTTTTCCGCTCATTCCGACCTCGCCGGGTCTGGCCCGACCGATGCTATCGTCTCGATGCATGACCCATGCGAAGCGCGCTGTCTGGGGGATCGCGACAGGCATGCTGCTCGCCGCCGGCGCGGCCTGCTCGTCGATGCAGGAGGAGGCCGCCGCGGCCAGCCGCGACGGCGGCGGGCGAGGCTCCGAAGAGGTCCCCGGCGCCGACGTGGACGGGAACCCGTCCTCGGGCGCTCCGGGCGCGCCGACCGCGACGGGTGTGATCCTCGTTCACTCCGCCGCCTTCCCGCCGTTCCGCGTCTGCTTCGAGAACCACCCGGATCTCCGGCCGCTGCCGGACTCGAAGGCGATGCCGGAGGCGAACGTCGTCGGCGTCGAGGTCGGGAGCCTCGTGCGCCTCGACCCCATCGACGCGCCCGGCAAGATCTACGTCATACGAGAGAGCAGCGTGCGCGCGACGGCCGGTGATCCGAGCGGCCCGTCGTGCGGCGAGCTCCTCGGGACCGGCGGTCAGTCGCTCCTCTCGAGCGACTACCACGTGGCGACGCTGCCGGACGGCGTCGCGCAGCTCGGGCGGCCCGGCGTCCAGGCGCTCGCGATCACCGGGTGCGGGGGCCAAGCCTACGTGGACTACCTCGGGGTGGACAGCGCGTCCTGCGGCCCCGACTGGGACAACATGAGGGGCAACCTCGTCGCGAACGTGATCGACCTGACGGCGACGAGCGCGAGGGCGGACGACGCCACGATCCCCGTGCAGCTCGTGCACCTGGCGCCGCTCCTCCAGGCCCAGCTCGGGACCGCGAAGCTCGAGGTCACGTTCGGCGCGCTCGCCACGCCGGGCAAGCTCCCCACCGAGGTGGCGGCGGGCACCGCGCTCCTCGAGTCGAGCGCGCAGGTGATGCTCGAGGTCGACCAGAACGACGAGGCGACCTACGGCACCCACGGCTTCCGGATCGTGGCGCGCGAGGGCGACGGCTCCGCGAAGTTCACCTTCAGCGAGTCGCTCGCCGCCGTGCAGAGCCTCTCGGCGCCGCGTGACGTCCCGACGTCGTACTACCGCGCGGCGTCGAACTACGCGCTGCTCCTCGTCGGCGATCCCTCCGTCCCGACGACGCTCGACGGCGGAGCGCCCAACAACGACCGCCGGCGCGTACAGCTCCTCGCGGTCCCCGTCCTCGATCCCGAGGCCGCGGACGCCGGCGCCGGCGCCGGCGAGGGCGAGGACGGCGGGTGAGGGCGCCGCGCGCCAGGTTCGGGCTCGTCGTCGCCGCGACCACGACCCTCGCGGCCCTGATCGCCTGCGGCGACAACGCGCTGTCCGACTTCGCCCCCAGCGACGACGGCGACGGCGGCTCCTCGGGCGCCGACGGCGGCCTCGGCCCTCCCGAGGACGGCGTCGGCAGCGCGCGCGGCGTCGTGATCGTCCACGCCGCGAGCTTCCCCGCCTTCCGCCTCTGCTTCTCGGCCTACCCCGAGCTCCCTCCGCAGCCGGACCTCGCCGTGATGCCGGAGGCCAACGTCGTCGGCGTCGAGATCGGCAGCCTCGTCCGGATCCCGCCCCTCGAGCGCCCCCCCGGCGAGGTCTACGTCATCGCGCAGCGGAAGGTCACCGCCGGCCCCGCGGAGGCGACGAAGACCTGCGGCGAGCTGCTCGATCCGACCCAGGGCGAGCTCTTCGACATCAACGACTACAACGTGGCGGGCGAGCTCACCGAGCCGCTGGGCGTCGCGAACGTCGGCGTGCTCGCGATCACCGGCTGCGGCGGGCTCGGGTTCATCGCGCCGCTCGGCGTGTCCCAGGAGGAGTGCGGGCCGAGCTACGACGCGTCGTACGGCGGCCTCGAGGCCAAGACGCTGACGCTGGTCCCGTCGCGCGCCGCGACGGCGACGTCCCTCCCCGTCCAGGTCGTCCACCTCTCGACGGCGCTCGAGGCCCAGCGCGGCCCCGGCGAGGTCGTGGACGTGACGTTCGGCGCGTTCGACGACAGCGGCGCGGACGGGCTCGCGCAGAGCGTCGCGCGAGAGCTCGCGCTCTTCGAGGCGAGCCCGACGGCGGACCTCTCGCTCGACCACGACAGCGAGTCGATGTACGGCACGCACGGCTTCCGGATCGCGCTCCGGGCGGCGGACGGCGGCGCGGACGCGACGTTCGCCCACGACCAGAGCCTCGCCGAGGTCCAGCAGCTCTCCGCGCTCCAGGCCGTGCCGACGACGTACTACTCGGCGGCGTCGAGCTACGCGCTCCTCCTCCTCGGCGATCCGCGGGTCGCGCCGACCTACGCCGACGGCGGGACGAACGAGCGCTACGACCGGCGGCGCGCGATCCACCTCCTGGCCGTACCGGTCAAAGAGCCGACCGACGCCGGCGACGCGCCCGCGATCGGCGACGCCGGCGAGGGGCCCGGCGACGCGAACGGGAGCGCTCCCTGAACCGGCGCTCGTGATCCGCGAGCGCCGGCGGGTTCACCCGAGCGCGCGGTGACCGATGTCCGAGCGGTGATGCTCGCCGCGCCACCGGATCCGCGCCACGACGGCGTACGCCGCGTCGCGCGCCTCCGCGAGGGTCGCCGCGCGGGCCCCCACGGTGAGGACGCGGCCGCCGGCGGTGACGATCGCACCGCCGTCGCGCTTCGTACCTGCATGATACACGCATGTCCCCGGCGGCGTCGGCGCGTCGAGCCCCTCGATCGGGTCCCCCGTCGCCGGCGACGCCGGGTAGCGCTCCGCGGCCATCACGACCGCGAGGGCCGCGCCGGGCCTCGTCTCCGCCTCGAAGCCGGAGAGGTCACCTCTCGCCGCTCCGTCGAGCAGCGCGAACCAGTCGCCGTCGAGCATCGGCACGAGGACGGTCGTCTCGGGATCGCCGAAGCGGACGTTGAACTCGAGGACGCGCGGCTTGCCGGCGTCGATCATGAGCCCGACGAAGAGCACGCCGCGGAACGGCGCGCCGGCGTCGGCCATCGCGCGCAGCGTGGGCGTGACGATGGCCGTCATCACCTCGGCCGCGACCTGGGGCGTCACGATCGGCGCCGGCGCGTAGGCGCCCATCCCCCCCGTGTTCGGACCGCGGTCGCCGTCGAACACGCGCTTGTGGTCCTGCGCGGCGGCGAGCGGGATCGCCCGGGTCCCGTCGCACACGACGTGGAAGCTCGCCTCCTCGCCGGGGAGGAGCTCCTCGAGCACGACGACGCGCCCCGCGTCGCCGAGCTCGCCGCGGAGGAGCATCCGATCGATCGCGTCGCACGCCTCGTCGACCGTCGACGCGACGACGACCCCCTTCCCCGCGCAGAGGCCGTCGGCCTTGACGACGAGGGGACGGCCGGCGCTCCGCACGTGCGCCTTGGCGGCGTCGGCGTCGTCGAAGACGGCGTAGGCCGCGGTCGGGACGCCGGCGCGTTCGCAGATGTCCTTCATGAAGGCCTTGGAGCCCTCGAGCCGCGCGGCCGCGCGCGTGGGCCCGAACGCGCGGATCCCCTTCGCCGAGAGCGCGTCGACGAGCCCGAGCGTGAGCGGCAGCTCCGGGCCGACGACGACGAGGTCGACCGCCTCGCGCTCGGCGAGCGCGACGAGCGCCGGGACGTCGGAGGCCGACACGGCGACGTTGCGCCCGAGCGCGAGCGTGCCCGCGTTGCCGGGGGCGAAGAGGAGCTCGTGGCCGCCGGGGCTCGCCGCGCCGCCCGCGGAGGCCGCGAGCCCGACGCCGAGCGCGTGCTCGCGCGATCCGCCACCCACGACCAGGATCCTTGCCATCGTGGTCGCCCGTCTACCACGCGCGCGTGGTAGCCTGAAGCCGTGGCCGAAAACACGCGTCCCCCGGTCGCGGTGCGCATCGTCCGTCCCTACGAGACGGAGGACGCGTTCCTCGAGAACGAGCTCGAGACGGTCGGCAAGACGAGCGTCATCCTCATCGGCGCGCACTCGCGTCCCACCGGCGTCATCCTCCGCTTCGAGGTGACGCTCGCGTCGGGCGCGACGATCCTCCGCGGCGAGGGCCGCGTCCTCGCCCACAAGGAGAGCGCGTTCCGCGGACAGCCCGGCCTCGCGCTGCGCTTCACGCGGCTCGATCCGAAGTCGAAGGCGCTCGTCGACCGCGCCGCGGCGATCCGCGAAGCGCGCCTCGCGGGCGGCGTGGCGGCGGAGGCTCCGCCGCCGGCGCCGTCGTCCGCTTCCCTCCCCGCCCAGGCGTCCGCGCCGGAGCCCCGGGCCTCCGAGCCGGCCGCGCCCGAGCCGTCCGCGCCTCCTCCCCAAGCCTCCGAGCCGTCCGCGCCTCCGCCCGCGCCCGCGGCGCTCCACGGATCGCAGAGCTCGACGCCGCCGGCGCCGCACGCGATGTCGCTGCCGCCGGACCCGGTCCTCGCGCAGATCCTCACGGCCCCCACGCCGCCGCCGCCCGCCGCCGACGCGCGCGGGCGGAGGGCCGACCGGCGCCGATCGACGGCCCCCGATCGTCGTAGCGAGCGGCCGACCGGCGCGCCGGCCCCGGACACGAAGGAGGGCACCACGCCGCCGCCGGCGCTGGCGCCGCTCGTCGAAGGCGGCGCCAGCGAGTCTGCGAATCCGCACGCGATGGCCACGGTCGCCCTGACGGCCGCGCACGGCGCGAGCCCTACGCGGCGCCGACGGTCGCCCTGCGGCGGAGGCGCGCACGGCGCCTGCGCGCCGGAGGCGCGCACGGCGCCCGCGCCGGGACGAGCGCGGCGCCGGCTCCCCCGCGCGCGGTCACCAGCCTCCCCACGGCCTTCGAGGGCGCGACGCGCTCGGTGCCTCCACCGCCCGATCGCGACGCGCTCCTCGCCCGCCTGCGGCAGCGGGCGGCCAGCCTGACCGACGAGCAGAAGGCCGCGATCCTGCGCTCTTCGTAGGTCCTGGGCGCCCAATGGGGCGAGACCGGACGAACCTCCCCACCTCGCCGGGAGCTCGATCTTCTCGCATGAGCGCGGGAGACGGGCGATACTTCCCGGGGGAGATGGATCCCACGCAACTCCAGCCCGGCTACCGGCTCGACCGGTACGAGCTGCTGTGCCCGCTCGCGTACGGCGGCATGGCCTCGGTCTGGCTCGCCCGCTTCGGCGGCCGCCTCGGGTTCGAGCGCATGGTCGTCGTCAAGATGATCCTGCCCCAGTACTCCCAGGACCCTCGCTTCCAGGAGATGTTCCTCGACGAGGCGCGCATCGCGTCCAAGATCGAGCACACGAACGTCGCGCGCATCCTCGACGTCGGAGAGCACCAGGACAACTACTTCATCGTCATGGAGTGGGTCGACGGCGACTCGCTCTCGAAGGTGCTCCGCGCCGTCGAGCAGCGCAAGCAGCGCCTCCCCGCGGGGATCGCGCTGCGCATCGTCGCCGACGCCGCCGCGGGTCTGCACGCGGCCCACGAGCTGAAGGAGCGCGACGGGACGCACCTGGGCGTCGTTCATCGCGACGTCTCCCCGCAGAACGTCCTCGTCGCGAACAGCGGCACCACGGTCATCATCGACTTCGGCGTCGCGAAGGCGCGCGACCGCGTCTCGCAGGAGACGAGCGCCGGCCAGCTCAAGGGCAAGATCCGCTACATGGCGCCCGAGCAGGCGCTCGGACGGACGATCGATCATCGCGCGGACGTCTGGGCGCTGGGGGCGATGCTCTACGAGATCTTCACCGGACAGCCGCCGTACGACGGACCGAACGAGGTCGCGACGCTCCACAAGCTGACGAGCGGCCAGCGCCCGACCCCCATGCCCCCGACGGTCGCCGCGCCGCTCCGCGCGGTCGTGGAGCGCGCGCTCGGATACGAGCCCGAGGCGCGCTACGCCACGGCGCTCGAGCTGAACCTCGCCCTCGAGGCGGCCATGCTCGCGATCAACGAGCCCACGACGCCGGCGATGGTCGCGCAGTACACGGCCGAGCTCCTCGCCGACCGGAAGGCCGCGCGCAAGCGCGCCGTGGACGCCGCGCTCGAGAGCGCGAAAAGGCGCGACAGCGGGCAGCCCGCCCCGACGCGCGCGCCGAGCGGCGCGATCTCCGCCGGTCACGCGCCCGTCCCTCCTCCGCTGTCGAGCGGGAGGAGCGCCCCTCCCCTCGTGCAGGGCGAAGCGCCCTCCGCGCCGAGCGCGGCGAGCAGCCCGGTGACGTTCAGCGAGGTCCCGAGCGCGGCGAGCTCCACGCTCGGCTCGGCGAACATGGAGTACTTCCCCGCGCCCCCGGTCTTCGACGAGGGGCCGCGCCGACGACGCTACCTCGCGGCGGCCGCGCTCGGGGTGTCGGTCGCCGCGGGCGTCATCGGGGCGATCCTCATCGTCACGACCGTCGCGCGGGACGGCAAGCCGGCGCGCCGCGCGGGCTCGGGCGGCGCCGAGGCGGCGACGGCGGCCGCGGAGACGGCCGCGCCCGGCGAGGCGACCGAGACGACGGCGGCGACGACCCCGACGAGCGAGGCGACGGCGGCCGCGCCGGCCGAGACGGCCGCCGCGCCGGCCGAGAGCATCACGGTCGAGGCCGACGACCCGCCCCCGCCTCGACCGAGCGCGGCGCCGAAGCCGGCGCCCGCGCCGAAGCCCAAACCGTCCGCGCCCGCTGCGCCGACGCCCACGAGGGTCGATCGGGGCTTCTGACATGCTCGAGACTCTCCCATCGCACGTGAAGCCCCCTCGCGCGCCGCGCGTCGGCGCGCGCGTCGCGGCGCTCCTCGCCGGCGCGGTCCTCCTCGCGGCCGCCGGCGACGCCTCCGCCCAGAGCCTCGCCGACCGCGAGACCGCGCGGAGCCTCATGGACGAGGGCGACAAGAAGCGCGACGCCGGCGATCTGAAGGGCGCGCTCAAGAGCTACGAGGCCGCCGACGCCATCATGAGGGTCCCGACGACCGGGCTCGAGGTCGCTCGCGCGCAGATCGCGCTCGGGATGCTGCTCGAGGGGCGCGAGACGCTCGGCGTCGTGATCCGGAGCCCGGCGAAGCCCGGCGAGCCCGCGCCGTTCGTCGCCGCGCGCAAGGCGGCCGAGGCGCTCGACGCCGAGCTCTCGGGGCGCATCCCGTCGATCAAGGTCGTCGTCGCCAACGCCGCGTCGGGGTCGACGCCGGCGATCTCGGTCGACGGCGAGGCCATCCCGCCCGCGGCGTCGAGCGCCCCGCGGAAGGTCAACCCGGGCGCGCACGTCGTCGTCGTGCGCGCAGGGGGCGTCGAGCGGAGGGCCGAGCTCACGATCGCGGAGAGCGAGAGCAAGACGGTCACGCTCGACCTCGCCGACGCGGCGGAGCCCGCGGGACCCGCGCCCGCGGCGCCCGCCCCGCGTACGAGCGCGACGCCGAAGGTGATGATGCTCGCCGGCTTCGGGATCGCCGTCGTGGGCGTGGGCGTCGGCGCCGTCACCGGGCTGATGAGCCTGTCGAAGACCAACGACCTCAAGGACGCGTGCCCGAACGACCGGTGTCCCGCGGACAAGCAGTCCGAGATCGACGACACCCGGACGCTCGGCGACGTCTCGACGATCGCGTTCATCGTCGGCGGCGTCGGCGCGGGCGTCGGCGTCGCCGGGCTGCTCCTGTCCGGGAGCGCGAAGAGCGAGCCCCCCGCGTCCACGGCGCGCGCCCGGCGCCCGCCGTCCGCGTTCGCGCCCGAGCACGTCCGCGCGGTGCTCGGGCCGTCGTACGTCGGCGTCGCCGGCGCGTTCTGAGCCCGCCGGTCCGACGGCCCCGCGACGATCAGCGCGAGCGCAGCGCGAACGCCTCGCGGAACGCCTCCGCGAAGCTCAGCGCGAGCGTCGCGTCGACGGCGTTGCCCGGGATCCCTCCCGCGCGGAGCGCGCTGCCGACGACCACGCCGGTCGCGTGCCGCGCGAGCGCCGGCAGCGACGCGATCGTCGCGCCGCTGGCGACGAGCACCGGCGTCGAGCCCGAGGCCCGCTTGACCGCGGCGAGCTTGTCGACGTCGACGCCCTTGCCCGTGCCCTCGCCCGTCACGAGCACGGCCGCGGCCATCGCGCGCTTCGTCGTGTCCTCGACCTCCTGCGTGATCGGGCGCGGCTGGCCGAGGGGAGACGAGTGCTTCACGTCGACGTCCGCCCAGACCTCGACGGCCTCGGCGCCGAGCGCGCGGCGCAGGCGGAGCAAGGCGGCCGCGTCCCCCTGGACGACGCCCTGATCGGTCACCCGCGCGCCCGTGAGCACGTTGACGCGCACGAACCGCGCGCCGACGCACGCCGCGATGGAGAGCGCCGACTCGGCGTCGTTGCGCAGCACGTTGATCCCGAGCGCGACGCCGGGCGCCGCCTCGCGCACCGCGAGCGCGCACGCGGTCATCGCCGCGACGGTCACCGCCGGGACCCGTCCGGCGAAGAACGGCACGTCGCCGAAGTTCTCCACGATGATCGCGTCGTAGCCCGCGCCGGCGAGCACGCGGGCGTCGGCCGCCGCCGAGCGCGCGCACTCCAGCGCGGAGAGCTCCGACCGCGGGCTGCCGGGGAGCGGCGGGAGGTGGATGACGGAGGCGAGCATCGCTCTACTTGAAGTTGAAGCCGGGGCTCACCGCGCCGCCGACGCCGCCGGGCTGGACGTCGGGCTTGCCGAGCGTGCCGCCGACGCGGAGCCCGTAGAAGCCGTCCGCGGTCTTCGCGCGGCCCATCTTCGGGTCCATCTCCAGCATCGGCTTCTCCTTCGAGCCGGGGGCGCCGAAGAGGAGCTTCGTCTTGTCGTTCTTGGAGCGGTAGCCGTCGTTGATCTTGAACTTGAGGTTCACGTCGAGGTGCGCGTCGGTCGCGACCTCGCGCATCTGGACCTTCCCTTCGCCGTTGACGTCGACGTCGCCTCCCTGCGCCGCGATCTTCGTGAGCTTGAGGACGCCGTCCTTCGCGTCGCCGTTCACCGTGAGGTTGCCGATCTTGAGCCGCGGGAGCGTGAACGGCCCCATCGGCGTCTTGATCGTGAGCTCCTTCTGGTTGCCCGCGTACATGTCGCGGACCTCGAGCGCGATGTTCCCGTTGCCCTTCGACGCCTTCCCCTCGGGGAGATCGAGCTTGATCGTGCCGAAGAGCTTGCCGTCAAGCGGGAACCCCACGTTCGCGGCGATCACGTCGATGCGGCCCACGTCGACGCCGTCGAACGTGACGTCGATCGCGCGCGCCTTGCCCGAGTCCTCGAAGCTCCCCTTGATCGTCCCGTCGAACGCGTCGACGCGGAAGCTGATGTCCTTGTTGCCGACGAGCAGGCCGAGCAGCGAGATCCGCGCCCGCGCCTCGTCGATCGACAGGACGTTCGGCGGCTTGCCCGGCTCCGCGGAGGGCGAGATCAGGCGCACGCCCTTCGCCTTGACCCCGGTGACGAACGAAGAGTCGAGCTCGTCGACCTGCAGCTCCTGCGGGTGCGCGGTCCTGCCCTGCTGCGCGTTGAACTGCGCGACCAGGCGATCCTTCAGCTTCTCGTAGGGGAACGTCCACGAGAGGAAGACGAAGAAGCAGAAGAGGTAGAAGGCCGGGTAACCGAGCTTCGGCCCGAACCGCTTCAGCCGCTCCTTCCACTTCTCCATCATCACTTCGTCTCCTTGTCCGCGTCCGCGGAGCCGGCTGGGGACGGCGAGCTCGCCGGCGCGTTCCGGTCGAACGTCGAGACGCCGATCTCGACCGGGCCGTACGAGTCGGCCTCGCCGGTGCGCTTGCGGATGTTGAGCCGGGTCACGGCGATGGGGTACTCGCTGGTCTCGATCGACTCGAGGAACTTCGCGATCGGCCCCATGCCGACGTTCTTGAGGTGGATCACGGTGTGTCGCTCGACGTACATCTTGCCGTGGTTCACGTCGGGCCGATCGACCGAGTCGGCGATCTGCACCTGCGCGGCGCTCGCCTTCTGCTCGAGGAAGCCGCCGAGCTGCGGCGTCTTCTTCTGGTAGCGCGTGACGATCGAGCTCTTGCGCTCCTGGCGCTCGCGGATCTTGGCGCGGGAGCCGTTGACCTGGGCGAGGACCTCCTTGAGCTCGTCGTTCTCGGCGCCGCGGCTCGACACGAGCGACGACAGGCCGACGGGGATCCCGAGCAGCACCACGAACGCGAGGACGAACACCGCGATCGTCGCGACGCGCTGCTCGCGCGGGTTGAGGCCCCAGCGTTCGAAGACCGACGTCAGCATCTCACTTGCCTCCCGAGGGCTGGGCGGCGCTGGCGGAGCCCGCCGCGCCGGACGCCTTCTTGTCGCTGCCCTTCTGGTCTTCGGGGCATTTCAGGTCGAACTCGAGCACGTACTTCTGGCGGGGCTCGCCCACCATCTGGCTGGTGCGCGTGATCTTCGGATCCGAGAAGCACCGCTCGTTCTTCAGGTTCGTGCGGATCGTCTCGGTGTCGGCGACGGTGGAGACGATGCCGTGGACGATCACGTGGTTCTTCTGGACGTCGAGCTCCTCGATGTCGTGGGTCATCGACGCCGGGATCTGCTCGGAGAGCTTGACCATGACGTCGAACGCGTCCGCGTGCGGGAGCGGGTCGTCGTCGTTGATCGCCGTCTGCTGCCCGAGGAGCTGCTTGGCGCGCTCGGCGCTCGTCGTCTCCTCGCCGAGGACCTCGCGCGTCACCGAGCCGAGCGCGGCCTCGAGCGCCGCCCTCTCCTTCGACTTCGCGTAGAGCTGCGCCCAGGCGGAGAAGAGGAAGCTGACGAGGATGACCGCCCCGAGCCCCGCGAGCAGCGGCACGCGCTCCTTGATCCACGCCATCCCGCGCTCGAAGGCGAGCGGGCCGCGCCGCAGGTTGAGCCCGAGCGCGCGCGGGCCGAGGCCGACGGCCAGGCCGATCGCCTTGGCGAACCGCGCGACGGTCGACGCGTGCTCGGGCGCGATCGCCGGCGCCTCGAGCACCGGCGGCGGGAGCTTCTC
>JAHBWF010000140.1 GCA_019637105.1 Labilithrix sp. | reverse complement strand
TAGGCGGCCTCCGCCGGCCGCGCGCAAAAGACGCGCTACTCGACCTTCTTGGCGCCGTCGGGGATCCGCCAGCCGGTCGTGACCTTGAGGGCGACCTTGGGGGCCACGCCGTGCACGGTGGGCTCGAGCAGGCGCTCGCGCGTCATCGTGGCGCCGGGGCAGCCCGCGCACGTCCCGGCCAGGTGGACGTGAACGTCCTCGCCCGTGACGCTGACGAGGTAGAGCTCGCCGCCGTCGGCCTTGACGAGCGGCACCGCGAGCTCGGAGAGGGCCTTCTTCACTTGCTCCATCGTCGCCTCGTCCACCTCTCTCTCGCCTCCGAGGGAGGCTACCATAGGTTCCTCCCCGCCGCGTCTCGGCGGACGACGATACGGGCTCGCCGGTCGGTCCCCGCGCTCGTCCGACCGAGCGACGACCGCGCGCAGACGAACGACGATTTCATTAACGTCGGTCACGCGCGCGTCCGCGCGCACAATGGATGACACGCGCGCGCGGCGATCGAGCAGAACGGAGCGGGTGACGTGTCCGAACGTCGACGTTATACTCCGATGCAATCCGGCCTTTTCGGGTTGGCGCAGGAGAACGGGTTGGCTCGGTATCGTCTGAGATTCCTACTCCAGGAGTTCGATCTCCCGCGCGGGGCGACCATCCTCGGGCGCAGCTCGGATTGCCACGTGACGATCGAGGACCCGCTCGTTTCGCGCCACCACGCGCGCATCGTCCTCGACGGTGACCGCGCCGTCCTCTACGACCTCAACAGCCGCAACGGCGTGAAGCTGAACGGCCACGGGATCAAGGAGCCCACCGAGCTGAAGGACGGCGATCGCCTCCGCATCGGCACGCAGGAGCTCGTGTTCTGCCGCGTGGAGTCCGCGCCGAACGCCTCGGCCAAGACCACGGGGTTCCTTCGGCACTGCGCGCGCTGCCGGATGCCGTACCCGCAGGAGGCCGGCGCGTGCCCGAACTGCGGCGCGACCGAGGCGCTCGACGAAGAGACGCTGAGCGGACAGTTCGGCGCGGCCGCGCAGGCGATCTGGAGCGTCCAGCTCTTCCTCGAGGTCCTCGAGCGGGCGCTCTCGCTCCAGCGCTTCGAGGACGTGAACCGCATCTTGCGGCGGGCCACCGTGCAGGTCGAGGAGCGCATCGCGCGCGGTGACCCGATCGACGGCGCGCAGCTCGCCAAGCTCGCCGACGGCGCCGCCCGCGCGAGCGTGTCGCTCGGCGACCCGACGTGGGGCCAGTGGGTGGCGCAGGTCTACCGCCGCGTCCCGCTCGTCATGCCGGAGCAGGTCGTCGAGCGCCTGGGCGAGCTCGTCGCGCGCTTCCCCACGGACATGGCCGACTCGGTCGAGAAGCTCGCCGCCTACGCGCGGACCCTCCGGCCCGCGCCCGACGAGGCCGCGGCGCTCGCGGCGCTCGAGCGCGTCCGCTCCTCGGTCCCGCCGCTCGCCCACGCCGCCAAGCCCGTCCTGAGCTGAGCGCGCCGCCCGCGGGCCTCGTCTCGCGCCGGCCCTCATCTCGCTCTGGATAGAGTTTCGTCCTCTGTGACCGCGCGGCCTGGTAGCCTCCGGCTCGGCCGACCGGTGTGCGGGTGGTTTGTCGTGTTTCCTTGTACGCTTGCCGGTCTTCCCGGTATTTCAGAATGAGAACCGAGTCGATCGCAGGTCCGCCTCGTCGAGGGGCGCCACGGTCCCCCCGGGTCGCTGGGGAGATCCCCGAGTCGTCGTGCCGGTGAACGATGCGCTTCCGGCTCCGCTACCTACAGCATGATCTGGAGCTGAACGAGGGCACCTTCGCCGTCGGACGGAACGCGAGCTGTCAGCTCTCGCTCGACGATCCGCTCGTGTCGCGGCGCCACGCGATCTTCGAGGTCGGTCCGGGAGGCGTCACCGTCGAGGACCTGAACAGCCGCAACGGCGTCATCGTCAACGGGCACCGGATCGACGCCAAGGTGTCGATCAGCGTCGGCGACCGCATCCTCATCGGATCGCAGGAGCTGACGCTGCTCGCCGCGCGCGATCCGCAGAACTCCGGCGGCATGGGCGTCGGCAAGATGACGTTGCCGAAGATGCGCGTGAACACCCCGAGCTCGGGGTTCCCGCCGCAGCACGTCGAGACCGATCCCGAGCCGAGCATGGTCCGGCGCGCGGACCAGTTCAAGCTGCTCTCGGGCGTCGCGGAGAAGGCCCTCGCGATGGGCAAGGCCGGCGAGGCCGAGCGCCTGCTCGCCTCGGCGCTCGCGGACGTCATCGAGGCGACGCGCGCGTCGCGCCCGCTCCCGCCGACCCTCGTCGACCAGGCGGCGAAGTTCAGCGCGAAGCTCGCCACCGCGACCGGCAAGGGCGGCTGGGCCGACTACGTGATCGAGCTCTATCAGGCGCAGAAGCGGCCGTGCCCGGCGCACGTGATCGACGAGCTGTACAACGCGATGCGGAAGGTCACCGCCGTCGATCTGAACCGCCTCCGGAGCTACGTGGCGATGCTCCGTCAGAACCTGCCGCGGTACGGTCCGGCGGAGCGCTTTCTCTTCCAGCGCCTCGAGGGCCTCGAGAGGCTGGCGGCGCTGCGCTGAGGGCGCCGTCCTGCGCGCCCGCCGCGCGGGCGCTCTTCACGTCCGGCGCCGACTGCCACGCCAGGTTCGAGCGGGCGGCGCGCTCGATCATCGCCCGGAGATCGTCGTCGTCGATCTTCGAGAGCGAGGCCTCGAGCTCCGGCGCGAGCGGCGCCGGCGGCGGGATCCGCCGGTAGTCGCGGCGCTGCGGGATCCCTTCGATCACGTCGAGCGGTCCGACGCGGAAGCGGAGGGACCTCACCTCGACCCCGGGCGCGCCGTTCGGCGCCGACTCGGCCAACCTGGCGATGATCTGCGGCGCCAGCATCGAAAGCTCGTTCGCCCAGACGCTCGTGACGACCTTCACCACGAGGACGCCGCGCTCGAGGGCGACGGGCCGGGCGCGGTCGGCGATGCGGGGGCCGACCGCCGCACGCCAGTGGGCCAGGGGGATCGGAAGCTGCTTGCGGGCGAAGCGGTTCTCGCCGGCGCGCTCGAGCACGTTCTCCAGCGGTTCGGGCGCCTCGAGGCGTCCCCGCTTCCTGCGCTTGCGGATGCCCATCTTCGTGCCCGGCGGATGCTACCATCGCCAATCGCTCGACGATGCAGGGACCCGGGAAGACGCAGAGGATGGCGCACGCGGCCCTCGTGACGGTGCGAGCCCCGCCGAACGTCAAGCCCGGGACGATGATCGGCGACAAGTACCGCGTCGAGCGCGAGATCGGGCGCGGCGGCTTCGGCGTCGTCGTGCGGGCGATGCACCTGACGCTCGATCAGCGGGTCGCGATCAAGGTGCTCACCGAGGGCGAGGGGACGACGGAGGTCGAGTGGGCAGAGGACGCGGCGCGCTTCCGGCGCGAGGCGAAGGCGACCGCGGCCTTGCGGAGCGAGCACGTCGTCAGGGTGCTCGACGTCGACGTCCTCGAGTCCGGCTACCCGTACATCGTGATGGAGTACCTCGAGGGCAAGACGCTCCACGACCTGACGTACACGTCGCCGGTCCCGCTCCCGGTCGAGGACGTGGTCGACTACGGGATCCAGGTGCTCGCCGCGCTCGCGGACGCCCACGCGGCGGGGATCGTCCACCGCGATCTCAAGCCCGCCAACGTGTTCCTCTCGACGGGGATCGGCGGGGCGCCGCTCGTGAAGGTGCTCGACTTCGGCGTCTCGAAGATGCTCGCGGCGTCGTCGCAGCGGCTCACGCGGACCGGCGCGGTCGTCGGGACGCTGGCCTACATGGCGCCCGAGCAGATGCTCGACGCGAAGCGCGTCGACGGGCGCGCGGATCTGTGGTCGCTCGGCCTGGTCCTCTACGAGGCGCTGGCGCGCGCGCACCCGTTCGGCGCCCACACCGCCGGGCCCAAGGTGGTGACGTCGATCCTGACCGAGCCGATCCCGCCCGTCCGGAGCTATCGCCCGGACGTGCCGCCCGCGCTCGAAGCGGTGCTCGCGCGGATGCTCGAGAAGCCCGCCGACCTGCGCTTCGGGAGCGCGGCCGAGGCCGCCGCGGCGCTGGCGCCGTTCTCTTCTCCGCGGTCGCGGCCGGTGCTCGACGAGATCCGCCGCGCGCCGCCGCCGAGCGGTCACGCCGCGCCCGGCTTCGTGTCGGCGCGCGGCGCCCCGCCGTCCGCCGCGGCGTCTCCGTCGGGGCGAACGAAGGGCGCCGCGCGGAGCCGACCGATGTCGCCTCTGGTCGGTTTCCTCCTCGCGTTCGTCATCGCGGCCCTCGTGCTCGGCCTCGTCGCCGCGTTCGTGTTCTACGTCCAGCCTCGGCTGGCCGAGACGAACGCCGTCGCGCCGTCGCCGGCCCCGGAGACGGCCGCGAGCGCGCCGGCTCCGGCGCTCTCGGCCGTCTCGGTGGCGCCGGCGACGCGGCCGCCTCCCGACGCGAGCGAGCGAACGCCGGCGCCCGCGGCCTCGTCGCCGTCGCGCGCGTCGTCGCCGGCGAACCCGTGCGATCCGCCCTTCGTCTACGACCCGAAGACGAACGTGAAACGATACAAGACCGAGTGCCTCTGAAGGCCGCGCGCGTCGACGAGGCGGCCGCGCGACGTCGACGGGGCGGCCGCGCGACGTCGACGAGGCGGCTTCGCGCGGGCCAGGTTCTCCTGGTCAGTGACGCGCATTAGTGTTTAGTTACCACTTACCATGCTGTCGGGATGGTTCCACGGTCCGGTCGGGATCCTCATCGCCCAGCTCGTGATCATCCTCGCGCTGTCGCGCGGGCTCGGCTTCGTCGCTGCGCGGCTCCGGCAGCCGCTCGTCATCGCCGAGATCGTCGCCGGGATCGTGCTCGGGCCGTCGCTCCTCGGCTGGCTCGCGCCCTCCGTGCTCGCCGCGGTGTTCCCGGCCGAGTCGCTCCAGTCGCTGAAGATGTTGAGCCAGGTCGGCCTCCTGCTCTTCATGTTCCTCGTCGGGCTGGAGCTCGATCCGAAGCTCCTCCGCGGCCGCGGCCGGGCGTCGGTCGCGATCAGCCACACGAGCATCGTCGTCCCGTTCGCGCTCGGCGCGCTGGCGGCGCCGTTCCTCTACGCGCGTCTGTCCTCGCCGTCGATCCCGTTCGTCTCCTTCCTCCTCTTCATCGGGATCTCGATGAGCGTCACCGCGTTCCCGGTGCTCGCGCGGATCTTGACGGAGCGGCGCCTCCTCACGACCGAGGTCGGCGCGATCAGCATCACCTGCGCCGCGGTCGACGACGTGACGGCGTGGTGTCTCCTCGCCTTCGTGGTCTCGGTCGTCCGCGCGTCGAACGTCGGCGGCGCGGTCCTGACGACGTTCCTCGCCCTCGCGTACGCCGCCGGCATGCTCGTGCTCGTCCGCCCGTTCGTCGCCAGGATGGCGGCGCGCGTCGCGACGCGTGACGGCCTCACCCAGGGGATCGTCGCGTTCACGCTCGTGCTGCTCCTGCTCTCGAGCCTGGCGACCGAGATGATCGGCATCCACGCGCTCTTCGGCGCCTTCATCTTCGGCGCGATCATCCCGAAGGACGGGGCGCTCGCGCGGCTCCTCGCGGAGAAGCTCGAGGACGTGGCGGTCGTGCTGCTCTTGCCGATCTTCTTCGCGTACAGCGGGCTCCGCACCGAGATCGGCCTCCTCTCGACGCCGGGCTCGTGGGGGATCTGCGGACTCATCATCCTGCTCGCGTGCGCCGGGAAGTTCGGCGGGAGCACCATCGCGGCGCGCCTGACCGGGCTGCCGTGGCGAGAGTCGAGCGCCATCGGGATCCTGATGAACACGCGCGGCCTGATGGAGCTCATCGTGCTCAACATCGGGCTCGACCTCGGCGTCATCTCGCCCACGTTGTTCACGATGATGGTGGTGATGGCGCTCGCGACCACGTTCATGACCTCGCCGCTGCTCCGCTGGATCTATCCGGGGGAGCGCGCGAGAGATCTGGTCGCGACCCGAGCGGACGAGGGAGAGCCGTTCCGCGTGCTCGTCTCCGTCTCGCACGCCGAGACGGCGCCGGGGCTCGCGGTCCTCGGGAGCGCCCTCGCGCGATCGTCGACCGAGGCGCTGCTCGCGCTCCACCTGGTGCGCCCGCAGGATCGCGCGTCGTTCCACCTCCGCGCCGGGTCGGAGGCCCAGGAGGCGCTCGCGCCGCTCCTGGCGCGGTCCGCCGCGCTCGGCGTCGAGGCGAGATCGCTCTCGTTCGTCTCCGGAGAGCCGGCGGTCGACATCTGTCGCACGGCGGAGGCGAAGGGCGTGGGCCTGGTGCTCCTCGGCCGGCACAAGCCGCTCTTCGGCGGCACGGTGCTGGGCGGGACCGTCCGGGCCGTCATGCAGGAGGCGAGCTGCGACGTCGCGGTGCTCGTCGATCGCGGTCTGTCGGAGATCCGCCGCGTGCTCGTGCCGTTCATGGGGAGCGGGCACGACCGCGCCGCGCTCGTCCTGGCGCGGAGGCTCCTCGAGAGCTCCGGCGCCGAGGTGACGATCTTGCACGTCGTCTCTCCGCGAGCGAGCGAGTCGTCGAAGCGGCAGCGCGTGCTCGTCGACGAGCTCTTCCCGGAGGACACGCACCACATCCGCCTCTCGATCATCGAGCACGCGCACCCGGAGGAGGCCGTCCTCGACGAGGCGAAGGAGGGCTACGACCTCGTCGTCGTCGGAGTCGGCGTCGAGTGGGGGCTCAACGACGCCCTCCTCGGGCGTCACCGCGAGCGCATCGTCCGGGACGCGGCGCCGTCCGTCGTCGTCGTGCACCACGCGCTCGCCGCCGCGCCGCCCGTGACGGAGAGTCGGAGCTCGAGCGAGCGGCCCGCGTCCGTCGCGGAGGCGCTCTGAGCCGTGAGCCACGCCATCCACCTCGGCGCGACGCTCCGGCTCCTCCGGGTGGACGCGGGCCTCGGCCTGCGCGAGCTCGCGCGCAGGATCGGCGTGTCGAGCGCCTACCTGAGCCGCGTCGAGCACGGCCTCGACGCGCCGCCGACCAACGAACGCCTCGGCGCCATCGCCCGGGAGCTCGGGATCCCGGCGACGCTGCTGGTCGACGTCACGCATCGGGTCAACCCGTTCGTCGCGAGCTACCTCGACGAGGTGCCCGCGGCGAGGACGCTGTTCCTCGAGATCGCGCGCCGCGGGCTGACGGCCGGGGAGCTCGCGCGCGTCCAGGCCTTCATCGACGCGGAGCTCCCCGGCGCGCGCCGTCCGGTCCGCGAGGAGCGCGCCGCGGGCCTGGCGGAGCTGCTCGCGCCCGAGCGGGTGGTGCTCGGCCTCGAGTGCTCCAACGTCGGGGACCTGCTCGACGTGGCCGCGAGCCGGCTCGCGCGCGCGACCGGCACGCCCGCGCGCGATCTCGCCGCGCTCCTCCGACGAGCGGAGGACGACGCGCCCGGCGCGATCGGGAGCGGACTCCACCTCTCGCGGGCCTCGGTCGCCGGCGCGGCGCCGATCGCGTCGGTCGTCGTGCTCGGGCGCCCGCTCCGTGAGGCGACCCCCGACGGGCTGCCGGTCCGGGTCGCCGTCGTGGTGGTGCGATCGAGGCAGGGCGGCGCGAACCAGGTCCAGCTCCTCCGCGTGGCGCGGCTCGGCGCCCGCGGGCTCGCCGACGCGCTCTGCGACGTCCGGAGGCCGTCGCAGGTCATCGCGAAGATCCTCGAGCTCGAGCGCGTTCGTTGACCGCCGCGCGGCGGGCGCGCTCGCCGAGCGCGCTCCGCGGGGCGCGGCCGGGGAAAGACGATGGCGTCTGCGCGAGGCACGCGCTAGAGGTCACGCCGTGACCAAGCCCGTCTCCCTCGCCTTCGCCCTCGCGCTCGTCGCGTGTACGACCACGACGATCGATCGGGCGCCGGCCGGCGATCCAGTCGAGGGTGAGGCGCCGGAGCCGGAGGAGGAGACTCCGCCGGCGAGCCTCGAGCCGTACAGCGAGGCCGACGTGCAGGCGCTCTTCGACGAGCGCTGCGTGACGTGCCACGACGCGACGAACGCCCTCCTGGATCTGTCGGCGCCGTTCACGCGCGCGACCGTCGGCGTCGCCACGAACACGGGCGGCGGCGCGCGCGGCTTCTGCGCGAGCAGCGAGCACGTGACGCGCATCGTCCCGGGCGATCGCGAGGCGAGCCTCGTCTGGCACAAGGTGAAGGGGACGCACGACTGCGGCAGCGAGATGCCCTTCGACAAGGGGAACAAGAAGCTCGACGCGACCGAGCTCGAGCGCTTCGGCCTCTGGATCGACGGCCTCGCGCGGGCGGACTGAGCGACACCCCACGTGGCGTCGCCGGCCGCGGCCCGCGGCCCGCCGCAGCTCGCCGGGCCGCGTCCCGTCGCGCCGAGGCCCGCCGCGTCGCGCGGTCGGGCGCGGTCAGGGAGCCGGCGCGCGCCGCAGGACGATCTCGCCCGCGGGCGCCGCCGGATCGAACGTGGCGCCGCGTCGATCGGCGACGCCGGCGCGAAGGACGCCGTCCTCGTACTCGAGGAGGAACGGCGCTCGAGGTCTGGCCGTCGCCGCGGCGCCCTCGCCGACGACGAAGACGAGCACCGCGTGCGTCCGCGCGAGCGCGGCCCTCGACGTGCGCGGTCGGCACAGGCGCGCCACCCCCGCGCTCCGGTCGGCGGCGGCGCAGCGATCGAGGACCGGGCCGTCCTCGGGGAGCGGCGCCGCCGT
The DNA here is from genome assembly GCA_019637105.1 of Labilithrix sp. GTDB lineage: Bacteria > Myxococcota_A > Polyangia > Polyangiales > Polyangiaceae > Labilithrix. The sequence continues at coordinate 10,894 of JAHBWF010000140.1, read as the reverse complement.
CAGCGCGCGGGCGGCGCCGGCGCGGACGAGGTCGCTCGTGTCCTCCGCGAGGAGCTTGCGCTCGCCGCGGCCGTCGGCGCAGCGTCGTCGGGCGGCCGCGAGCGCGGCGAGCGCGTTCGCGCGCACGGTGGCCGCCCGTCGGAGAGCATCGGACGAACCGCCTCCGGCGATTGGGCTCCGGCCCCCGCTCGGCCCGACGCGCCAGGCGCGAGTCGCGCCTCCGGGCGCCGCACCGCCGTCCGGCACCCGGCGCGCGATCGCGCCGGCGGCGTTCGTCGCGACGTCAGCGTCGCCGCCGCGCGCCAGTACGACGAGCGCCGGGAACAGCGGGCGTCGCCGAGAGCCCAGGGCGAACGTGGCCTCGGCGCGCACCGACGCGTCGCCGTCCGACGTGAGCGCGCGCGCACGCGGCGCGAGGGCCTGAGGCGAGCCGGACTGCGCCGCGAGCACGGACGCGACGGCGCGGCGGTCGTCGACGTCGAGGCTCTTGGCGGCGGCGGCGAGCGCGCCCGGGACGCTGGGCGCCCGCGTCCGTCCGGCGGCGCCGATCACGGCGTCGCGCTCGGGGCCGGCGGCGACGACGAGCTCGGCGAACACGCGCCGCGCGGCGGCGTCGTCCGGGTGCCGCGCGAGCACGCCGCCGAGCGCCTCGAGGAGCGCGAAGCGATCGAGCTCCTCGCCGCCGTCGAGCTTCGAGAGCAGCGCGCGGCGCGCGGAGGGGCCGCCGCTCGCTCCGACGGCGACGGCCGCGCGGAGGCGGACCGCGGGATCGACGTCGGCGAGGAGCGGGACCAGGACGTCGTCGACCGCGCCGCCGATCGCCGGGCCCGCGTCGGCGGCGCCGAGCGCGCCGAGGGCGTCGATCGCGGCGAGCCGAAGCTCCTGGTCCTTGGAGCCGACGAGGCCGATGAGCTCGGTCGCGGCGCGGGGCGCGCCCGTGCGTCCGAGGAGCGTCGCCACGGCGGCGCGCTCGCGGGTCGTCGTCCGCGGGTGCTTCAGCGTCGCCGCGAGCGGCTCCACCGCGCGCCCGTCCGGGCGGGAGGGGTCGAGCAGCGCGGTCGCGGCGAGGCGCGCCTCTTCGCGCGTCGCGGGGCTCGGATCGGCGACGAACTCGAGGACGACGGGCACCTGCTCCGGCGTGCCGGCGCCGGCGAGCGCGCGGAGCGCCGCGGTCTGAGGGAGCGTGCCCTTGCGCAGCGCCGCGACGATGGCCGGCGCGCTCTTCGTCGCGCGCAGCTCGCCGAGCACCCACGCGGCGCTCGACGCGACGGCGGGCGAGACCGGTCGATCGAGCAGCGCCGTGAGCTCCGCGACGGCGGGCGCTCCGGCGGCGACGAGGGCGTCGCGGACGGGGGTGCGCTCGACGCCGGCCGTGGCGTCTTCCTGCGTCCCGAGCGCCTTCACGAGCGCGCGGACGGCGCCCTCGGTGCCGATGCGTCCGAGCGCGACGAGCGCGGCCTGCCGGACCCCGGCGTTGCGCTCGAGGGCGAGCGGGGCGATCGCGTCGACCGCGTCCGGCGCGCGGAGGCGCCCGAGCGCGGCGAGCGCCTCGACCTTCACCTCGGGCACGTTGTCGCGCAGCGCGAGGAGCAGCGCCTGGGTCGCGCGCGTGTCGCCGAGGTCGCCCAGCGCGCGGACGACGGCTTGCCGGACGTCGGGCACCGAGTCCTGGACCTTGCCGACGAGCGGCACGACCGCGCGACCGTCGCCGAGACGCGCGAGCGCGCGCGCGACGTCGGCCCTCACGTTGGGGGTGGGATCGTCGAGCTTGCCCGAGAGCGGCGTGACGGCCTCGGGCGACCCCGACGCGCCGAGGGCGGTCGCGCACGTCGAGCGCACCTGCGGATCGGTGTCGCCGAGCGCGCGCGCGAGCGGCTGGACGGCGCGGGGGTTCGGCATCGCGCGCGCGACCTCGCACGCGGCGACGCGCAGCTTCGTGTCGCGCTCACCGAGCCACGCGACGGCGGCGTCGGTCGCCGCCGGGACGCGGAGGCGGACCGCCGACTGCGCCGCGGCGAGGCGGACCTCGACGTCGGCGTCGCCGAGCGCCTTGAGGACGAGCGGCGTCGCGCGCGCCCCTCCGAGGTTCGCGAGGTCGCGCGCGGCGACGCGGCGGCTCGCCGGGTCGGGCGACGCGAGCCCGCGCTCGACGCGCTCGGGCACGTCGGGCCAGACGAGCGCGCTCGCGCCGGGCGCGACCGCGGCCGCCGCGACGAGGAGCGCTAGAGCTGCGGGGCGGCGCACGATCAAGACATTAGGCCCCCGCGCCCCCGCCGTCACCCCGTATCGGAGTCACTCGGGATCGCACGGCCCGTCGCAGGGGTGGATCACCACGCCGCCGGGCCGCAAGAACTCGTCCATCTGCCGGAGCGCGGCGGCGTTGACGCGGACGCCCTCGTGGACGCCGTTCTGTTCGAGCGGAGACGGCGTCGCGTAGGCGCTCGTGTCGATCCCGAAGTCGAACAGCGTGAGGGCGCTCGTCCCGGTCGGCGTGTCCGCCGCCTCGAGCCCGAAGACGGTCGCGGGGGAGGGGGTCGTGAGCGTCGCGCCGAGCGCGCGGGCGTGGAGCCAGCTCCCGGCGTTCGGGACCTGCGCGTCGCCGAGCCCCACCTGGAGGAGCACGCGCCGCTCGGGCGCGTCGCCGACGAGGGGCGCGTAGGTCACGGGATCGATCCGGTCGAGCGGCCGCTGGAACATCGCGACGTACGCCTGGACCATCAGCTCGTCTTTGAACGTGACGTCGAGCACGATCGAGAACGGCCCGAAGTTCGACGACCGCGGCATCATGTGCGTGAAGCCGCCGCCGCCGACGTTGAGCACGACCCGCGACAGGCCGGGATCGAGCGCGGCGAGCGTCCCGCCGAGGATGTGTCCCTGGCTCGCGCCGAAGTAGCCGACGAAGCTCGGGTCGTAGACGAGCTGCCCGGCGTTCGACGCGCCGGAGGGCCCGGTGACGACGCCCGGGCCCTCGGCCGGGCGCATGAGCTCCGGGACCGTCGAGAGCGGACCGCGGAGGGCGGCGATGGCGACGAGCCAGTTGGCCATCGCCTGGTGCGCGCGCTCGGCGAAGTCGGCGCCGTGGCCGGGATCGTCGCCGAGCGTCGTGCTCACGCGTCCGACGTCCTCCTTCGACATGCCCCACCAGTCGATCCCGAGCTCGACCGCCGCGAGCCGCTCGGCGATCGTCTTCGCGCCGTTGCCCTCGAGCTCGGCGCGCCCGCCGAAGAACCCGTGGCCGTAGGCGAGCGCGCGCCCCGGCTCGAAGCGGTCGCGCACCGCGATCGGCACGTTGACGGTGAACTCGAACGTCGTCGTGCCGTTCGCGGCGACGAGCCCGTCCGGCCCGCGGAAGAGGCGCCCCGCCGGCCCGGGCTGGTCGAGGTACAGAGGCGCGGCGATCGTGCCGGTGACCGTCCGCCAGATGCGGTCCGAGCCCGGCTTCGACTCGGTGATCGTGATCGCCGGCGTGTTCTCGGCGAGCCAGGCGAGCGTGAGGTCGCGCACGCGCAGCATGTCCGCGCGCGGCTCCTCCGCGCTGCCCGTCGTGAAGTCCCAGGCGAGCTGGAGGTCCTCGCGGGCGACTCCGGCGCGCTCGAGCGGCGCGAAGACGTCGCGGTCGAAGCGCCCGGCGATCGCCGCGAGCGCGGGGTCCTTCTCGAGCGCTCCGTCGCGGAGGCGGCGGAACCCCTCGGGCGGCGGCGCGAGGCCGGGCGCCGCGGGCGCGTCCGCGGCGAGCCGCACGCCTTTGAGCGCGACGACGTAGCGACGCCTCGGCGCGAGCGGGGCGAAGGGGCGGAGGACGATCGGCTCGTGCTCGGCGTCGAGGCCGCGATCGATCTTGTCGGTGTAGTGCGGGACGAACGCGCCCGTCTCGGCGTCGACGATGACGGTGGCGCTCGCCGCCGTCGCGCTCTGGTTCGGATCGTCGAGGACGCCGGGGAGACCTTCCGCGACGACGCTGCTCGGCAGCGTCGCCACGATCGTCGGGATCAGCGAGAAGCCGTCCATCGCGACGACGTCGTGGAGGTCGGCGTCGCCGCCCGCGGCGCGCTGGGGCTTCGCGGCGCCGCGCATCACGACGCGCGGCGATCCGGCCGCGTCTTCGCGGTAGAAGTCCGACGGGTACGGCAAGAGGCAGGTGCCCCGCGACACCTCGTCCCTCTGGGGGCGCGCGAGCAGGGGCTGGCACCCCTCCTCGATCGCGAGCGGCGCGTCGCCGGCGCCGCCGTCGTCGTCGGAGCATCCGCCCGCGAGCGCCGCGCTCCCCGCGAGGAGCCAGACCCCGAGCCGAGCCGTCGCTGTTCGTTCGATCGTCACGCGCGTGAAGGAGAGCGCCGCGCCCCTCGGAGCGCAAGCGGGATCCGAGGCGCGCGCGGGATCCCGAGGCGCGCGGCCGCCCAGGAGCGCGGATTGAGAGGAGTCGCGCGCAATTCGAACGGAACGTGCGCAGCGCGCTCAGAGCCGGGTCGTCGACAGCGGCGGGAGCGCGCGGCTCTCGCGCGGGTCCTCGGGCTCCACGGGCTTCATCGCGAAGAACGTCTCGTACACGGACTGGCTGACGTAGTTCAGCCGCTGCTGCAGGTTGTCGATGTACTCGTGGAGGCCGCGCGCGACGATCTCCGTCGTGTCGGCGTACGACAGCTCCGCGTTGAGGCGGCCGAGCTCGCGCTCCGCGCCGTTCGTCCACGTCCCGAGCGCCGCCCCGGTGATCGCGTGGAGCGAGCGCTCCGCCTTGTTGAGGCAGTAGCGCACCGAGCGCGGGAACTTGCGGTCGAGCATCAGGTACTCGACCACCTTCGTGGGCGTGATGCCGCCGTGGCGCTTGAGGTACATCTCGAACGCGCTCGCCGAGCGGAGGAGGGCGCCCCAGTGGAGGGCGTCGAGCGTGGAGCCGACGTCGGTCGGCTGGGGGAGCAGGAGGAAATACTTCACGTCGAGGATGCGCGACGTCTTGTCGGCGCGCTCGAGGAGCCGGCCGAGGCGGGCGAAGTGCCAGGCCTCGGTGTGGCTCATCGTGAGGTAGGTCGTGCCGACGAACAGGTGCGACGCCTGCTTCACCTCGGTGAAGAAATCGTGCGACAGCTCGAGGGCCATCCGCGACTTCGCGGCGTCCATCACCATGAGGTAGGCGTTGTTGACCTGCTCCCACATCTCCGAGGAGATGATCTCGCGGACCGAGCGCGCGTTCTCGCGCGCGTGGGCCAGGCACGTGATGATCGAGTTCGGGCTCTCGCGATCGAACGTCAAGAACTGGAGGACGTTGTCGCGCGAGGCCTCGCCGTAGCGCTCCGCGAAGAGCTCGGAGTCGCCGGTGGTCGCGACGAGCGGCGCCCACTGGGCGCCGCCCGGCGCCGCCCCCTCCGGGAAGTCGAGCGCCAGGTGGAGGTTGACGTCGACGAAGCGCGCGACGTTCTCGGCGCGCTCGACGTAGCGGCTCATCCAGTAGATCGCGTCCGCGACGCGGCTCAGCATCCGCTGCTCCCGTTCGTCTTGGCAGGCGCCTGCGACTGCGATTGTGCCTGCGACTGCGATTGTACCTGCGACGCGCCGGCCGCGCCGGCGGGCATCGAGTCGGCGTCGGCGAGGACCCACGTGTCCTTGCTGCCGCCGCCCTGCGACGAGTTCACGACGCAGGAGCCGCGCTTCAGCGCCACGCGGGTGAGCCCGCCGGGCAGGACGAAGATGTCCTCGCCGTAGAGCACGTACGGACGGAGGTCGACGTGCCGGCCCTCGATGACGTCCTCGACGATCGTCGGGACGCGCGAGAGCCCGAGCATCGGCTGGGCGATGTACTCGCGGGGCCGGCTCTCGATGCGGCGCTTGAACTCCTCGCGCTCGGCCGCGCTCGCCTGCGGTCCGACGAGCATCCCGTAGCCGCCCGACTCGTTCGCGGCCTTCACGACGAGGTCGGCGATGTTCGCGAGGACGTGGGCGCGCTCCTTGTCGTCCTCGCACCGGTACGTGGGGACGTTCGGGAGGATCGGCGCCTCGCCGAGGTAGTACTCGATCATCTTCGGCACCCAGCAGTAGACGACCTTGTCGTCCGCCACGCCCGTGCCGGGCGCGTTCGCGAGCGCGACCCGCCCGGCCTTGTAGACCTCCATGAGGCCGGGGACGCCGAGGAGCGAGTCCGGCCGGAAGGCCTTCGGGTCGAGGAAGCTGTCGTCGATGCGCCGGTAGATGACGTCGACGCGCTGGAAGCCGCGCGTCGTCCGCATGTTCACGCGGCCGTCGCGGACGACCAGATCGCGCCCCTCGACGAGCTCGACGCCCATCTGCTGGGCGAGGAACGAGTGCTCGAAGTAGGCCGAGTTGTGGACGCCCGGCGTGAGGACGACGACCGTCGGCGACGGCGCGGGGCCGACGTGCTGGAGCGTCTCGAGCAGCTTGCTCGGGTAGATGTCGACCGGGCGCACGCGCAGCTTGTCGAACACCTGCGGGAACGTGCGCTTCATGACCTGCCGGTTCTCGAGCACGTACGAGACGCCGGACGGGCAGCGGAGGTTGTCCTCGAGGACGTAGAACTGACCGTCGCGATCGCGCACGAGATCGGTCCCGACGACGTGGCAGTAGATCCCCTTCGGCGCCTTCATCCCGACGCAGGCCGGCAGCCAGCTCGACGCCGAGCCGAGGATCGACTCCGGGACGACGCCGTCCCGAACGATCCGGCGCTCGCCGTAGACGTCGCCGACGAAGAGGTTGAGCGCGTGGACGCGCTGCTTCAGCCCGCGATCGATCTGCCGCCAGTCGGCGGCGGGGATCACGCGCGGGATGATGTCGAACGGGAAGATCTTCTCCGTACCGGCCGCGTCGCCGTACACGTTGAACGTGATGCCGCGGGTGAGCAGCGCGCGCTCGGCGGCGATCTGGCGGGCGCGCAGCTCGGCGGGCGACAGCGTGTCGAGCTTGGCGGCGAGGAGCGTGGTCTCGGGACGGGGACGGGCCTCGGCCTCGAACATCTCGTCGAAGAAGCCAGCGGTGTCGTACTCGTCGAAATGCACGGGATCGTGGAGGCTACTGAGCGCTCCGTTTCGAGGACGTTTCGAGTCGGGGCGGTGGGGCTCGCCCCGCGGGGGCGAGAGCCCTTCGTATCAGCTCGGCGGCGACGCCGAAAGGGCCGGCCCCGGCGTCAGGCCTGGACGCCCGGCGGCGGGCGGCGGGGGAGCGTGGCGCGGAAGGTCGTGCCCGTCGCCTCGTCGGAGTCGACCTCCAGCGCGCCGCCGTGCGCGAGGACGATCTGCTGCACGATGTAGAGGCCCAGGCCGAGGCCCTCGTCGCGCGTCCGCGAGGGTCGCGCGCTCGAGCGGAACGGATCGAAGAGGTGCTCCCGCACGTCGGCCGCGATCGCGCCCTCGTTGTGCACGCTCAGCGTGACCGCGTCGTCCGTCCCGGTGAGCTTGACCGTGATCGGGCGGCCGCTCGCGCCGTGGCGCGCGGCGTTCGCGAGGAGGTTCGACGTCACCTGGTAGAGCCGATCGGCGTCCCACTCTCCGGCCGTCGATCCTTCTTGGGCGAGCGTGATGCTCACGTCGGGCGACGCGGCCTCGAGCTCCGAGATGGAGCGCCGGGCGACCGTGAGGAGGTCCGCCGGCGCCCGCGCGATCGGGACGCCGCCCGCGAGGCGCGCGCGCGCGAGATCGAAGAGGTCGTCGATCATCCGCTGCATCCGGCGGCAGCTCGACTTCAGGCGCTCCGCGGTGCGCCGGTTCGACTCGCTCGTCGGATCGGCCAGGATGAGCTCGGCGCCCAGCGTCACGGCGTTGAGCGGCGTCTTGAGGTCGTGGCCGACGGCCGCCATGAGCGTCTCGGCGAGGTGGAGCGTCTCCTGGAGCTGCAGCTTCTGCCGCTGGAGCTGGTAGAACGTCTCCGTCTTGTGGCGCAGGATGCGCGGATCGATCGGCTTGAAGAGGAAGTCGACCGCGCCCGCGTCGTAGCCGCGGAACTCGCGGTGCTGCTCCTGCGGCGCGGCGGTCACGAAGATGATCGGGACGTGGCGCGAGCGCTGCGCCCCGCGCATGAGCTCGGCCAGCGCGAAGCCGTCCATGTCGGGCATGTGGACGTCGAGGAGCGCGAGCGCGACGTCGTGGACGAGGAGGAGCTCGAGCGCCTCGTCGCCCGAGCGCGCTCGGAGGATCTGGAGTCCGTCGCGGCGGAGGAGCGCCTCCAGCGCGACGAGGTTCTCTTCCTTGTCGTCGACGATGAGAAACTTCACCGGATCGTTCTTGAGCTTCATGGCCGGCCTCGAGAGATGTCGCGGAGCGCCTGTGCGAGCTGGGCGAGCGGCGCCACGAGCTCGGGAGTCGATTCCTCGATCGCCGCCCTCGGCATGACGTCGACCTCGGCTTCGGAGGGGTCTTGCACGAGGACGAGGCCGCCCTCGGCGCGCACCTTGCGCGCCCCGGCGGCCCCGTCGCGGCTCGCGCCGGTCAAGACGACGGCGGCGAGCGCGCGCCCGTAGACGACGGCGGCGGACTCGAACAGCACGTCGATCGACGGGCGGGAGTAGTTCACGGGCTCGTCGATCGACACGGCGAACGTCCGGTCACGCTCGACGAGGAGGTGGTAGTCGGGCGCCGCGATCCAGACGCCGGGCTCGATCGGCTGCTTGTCGAACGGCTGCCGCACCGCGAGCGCGCACTTCGACGAGAAGAGGTCGACGAGCAGCGAGGGCTTGCTCGGCGGGACGTGCACGACGACGACGAACGGCACGCGCGCGTCGGCGGGGAGCGCGGGCAGCAGCTCGCCGAGCGCGTCGACCGCGCCGGCCGAGGCGCCGACGACGACGAGCTCCGTCTCGCGGGGGCGGCTCAGGAGCGGCGGTACCACTTGAGCTCCGGGAGGAACGGCTCGAAGGCGCTCGACTGCTTGGTGAGCTGGAGCGACTCCATCGCGCCGAGGCCGAGGAAGCCCCGGCGGGACAGCGCGTCGCGGAAGAGGCCGACGGCGCGCTCCTGCAGCGTTCGGTCGAAGTAGATGAGCACGTTGCGGCAGGTGACGGCCTGGACCTCGGCGAAGACGCTGTCGGTCGCGAGGCTGTGGTCCGCGAAGACGACGCGGTCGCGGAGCTTGCGGTCGAAGGCGGCGTGCCCGTAGGCCGAGGTGTAGTAGCGCTCGAACGGCTGCTTGCCCCCCGCCGCGCGGTGGTTCGCCGCGAACGTCGGGATCCGCTCCTCGGCGTACACGCCGGCCTTCGCCTTGGCGATCGCGTCGGGGTTGATGTCGGTCGCGTAGAGGAGGGCGCGATCGAGCAGCCCCTCCTCGGCCAGGATGATCGCGACCGTGTAGACCTCCTCGCCGCTGCTCGCGCCGGCGATCCAGACGCGCGGCGAGGGATACGTCGCGAGCTCGGGGACGACGTGCTGGCGGAAGGCGAGGAAGAAGGCCGGGTCGCGGAACATGTCGCTGACCTGGACGGTGAGGTACTGGAGGAGCGCCGTGAACGTCTCGGGCTGGTGGAGGATCTTCTCCTGCAGCGCGGAGACCGTCTCGCAGCCGAGCGCGGAGAGCGCGGCGGTCACCCGCCGGCGGAGCGACGCCATCGAGTAGCTCCGGAAATCGTAGTGGAAGCGCAGGAAGATGGCCTCCAAGAGGAGCCGGAGCTCGATCTCGAACGCCGAGCTCCGCGCGTCGCCGCTCATCGGGGCATCCAGACGCGGAGGAGCGACAGCAGCATCTCGACGTCGAGCGGCTTCGAGATGTAGTCGTTGGCGCCGGCCTTCAGGCAGCGCTCCTGGTCGTCCTTCATCGCCTTGGCGGTGAGGGCGATGATCGGGAGCTTCGCGTGCTCGGGTCGCTTGCGGATCTCGCGCATCGCGGTGAGGCCGTCCATCTCGGGCATCATGACGTCCATCAGGACGAGCTCGATCGCGGGCGTCTTCTCCAGCGCGGCGAGCGCCTCCCGGCCGTTGCGCGCGACGACGACGATCGCGCCGCGCGGCTCGAGCACGCTGCTCAGCGCGAAGATGTTCCGGACGTCGTCCTCGACGACGAGGATGGTCCGCCCGTCCAGGACGGCCTCGCGATCGCGCGCCTGCTTGAGCATCTTCTGACGATCGAGCGGGAGCTTCGCCTCGACCTGATGAAGGAAGAGCGTGACCTCGTCGAGCAGCCGCTCCGGAGAGCGCGCGCCCTTGACGATGATCGAGCTCGAGTATTTGCGGAGGCGGTGCTCTTCGTCCGGCGAGAGCGATCGGCCGGTGTAGACGATCACGGGCGGATGCGGGCCCTCGGCGCGCGACATCTGCTCGAGGAGGTGGAACCCCGACTCGTCCGGCAGCGTGAGATCGGTCACGATGCAGTCGAAGACCTGCTCCTTCTGCACCTCGAGGGCCTCGCGCGCCGTGCCGACCGCCACGAGCTCGACGCTCTCGGCCGCGAGGAGCTTCGTGAGGCTGTCGCGCTGGACCGGATCGTCCTCGACGACGAGGAGGCGCCGCACGCCTCGCGCGAGGCGCTCTTCGAGCTGCTTGAAGGCGTCGAGGAGCTCCTCGCGCTTCACGGGCTTCTGCAGGTACGCGGCGGCGCCCATCGAGAGCACGGTCTGCGGGTGATCCGCGACGGTGACGACGTGGACCGGGATGTGACGCGTCGCCGGCGTCCGCTTGAGGCGATCGAGGACCGAGAGGCCCGAGTGATCCGGCAGGTTGATGTCGAGCACGATCGCGCTCGGGAGGAGCTCGGTCGCCAGCGTGAAGCCCTCGTCGGCTTCGCCGGCGACGACGCACTGGAACTCGCGCTCGTGCGCGAGCTGCAGCAGGATCTCGGCGAAGCGCGGGTCGTCCTCGATGACGAGGACCACGCGTCGCCGGGCGTCGAGCGCGTCGCGGTCGTCTTCGACGACGCGCGCCGGCCGCGCGGAGGGCGCGCCGCCGCCCACCCGCCGGGCGGTCGGTTC
>JAHBWF010000014.1 GCA_019637105.1 Labilithrix sp. | reverse complement strand
GGGCGCGAAGCGCGGGGCCTCGACGGGCGCGAAGCGCGGGGCCTCGACGGGCGCGAAGCGCGGGGCCTCGACGAGCGCGCGTAAGCCGAAGCGCGCGACGCCGCTGCGCTGAAGGACGTCGCCTCGGACGTCGCTGCGCGGAGGACGTCGCCTCGATCGAGCGTCGTCGCCGCCCGAGGCGGGACGACGTCCACCTCGTCGGTCGCCGCGGGCCGGCGCTCGCTCGAAGCGGCGCCACGGCGCCATATGGATCAGGCAAAAATCCGGGTACGATGGCCGTCCGCGGGCGCGCGGGACGGATCGCCCCATGACTTCGCAGATCGAGATCGGCAACCCAACGAACGGAGCGCCGCCGGGAAACGGCGACGCCGGGGCCGCCAGCGCCGCGCAGACGCTCGAGGGCGGGAGCTACGACGTCATCCGGAAGCGCCTCCTCGAGCAGGTCGCCGAGCTCGCGACGAAGGCCGAGGCGCTCAACGAGAAGCGGAAGAAGATCTTCGGCGGCGCCGAGCTCGCGCTGATCGCCAACGAGCGCGTCCGCACGGAGCACAACTGCATCGCCCGGGACGTCGTCAGCGTCGGAGACAACCTGCTGTTCGGCTTCCAAGTCTTCATGGGCCTGAAGACGGAGACGGGCGTGAGCGACGTCTTCGCGTTCTACAAGTTCGCGAAGCACCCCGGCTCGGACGAGTGGGACCTCGGCGAGCTCCCGTTCGAGGGCCCGGGCGCCTTCCTGGCCGACGCCGCCTTCGTGAAGGAGCTCCGCGACACCTTCAAGTACGCGAAGGACGCTCGGCTCCTCCAGCTCAAGCGCACCGATACGCGCCTGCTCGCGACGGTGCAGATCGGCAGCGCCGCGACCGACGCCAAGGTGCTCCGCTGGTCGATCGACGCCGCCGGCCGCGTCGCGTACATGGACGCGCGCGGCGACGAGGAGGCGAAGCCGCCGAGGCAGCGCGATTTCGAGTGGACCCAGACGACGCGCGACGATCAGGTCCCGGGCCCGCACCCCCACGTCTCGATCCTCGACGAGTGCTTCGTCGAGACCGTCGGCGGCGATCTCACGATCAAGATCGAGAACAACACCAAGGACGGACGCGGGATCTATCGCGAGCCCGTCGACGATCCGAACCAGACGCTCGACGACGGCGACATCGCCTACGCGAAGGTCGGCCAGCTGATCTTGCTCCGCGTGAAGCCGTTCCGCGAGGAGAAGCACCGCTACCTCGTGTTCGACTCGCGGGCGAAGCGCGTCTCGCGCATCGACGCGATCGGCCAGGCCTGCCACGAGCTCCCGGAGGACCACGGGATCGTCTTCCCGGGCGGCTACTACCTCCAGAGCGGCGACCACAAGATCTTCGACGGTCAGAGCGACGACCTCGAGTTCGAGCGCGTGATCAAGTCGCCCAACGGCGAGGACGTCCTCTACGTCTACCACCACCGCGAAGACGGCGAGTACCTGCTCCTCCCGTACAACCTGATCCGCAAGGACGTGGCGACGCCCATCCGGTGCCACGGCTACAGCCTCTTCGCGGACGGCACGATGGCGATCTTCCGCTCCGTCGCGGAGCCGACGCGCGTGCACCCGCTCCAGATCTGGCGCACGCCGTTCAACACCGTCGAGAACGCGGCCGCCAAGCCCACGGACGGCAGCTACCTCGGAAAGGTCGGCAACGCGGACCTCGTGCGCGGCGTGTCCGACGCGCTCGCGCTCCGCCGCCTCGCGACGACCGAGCGCCCCTCGCGGGCGACCTACGAGGATCTCGTCACGGCCGTGACCCGCGCGATCGACGCGCACTACTGGCTCGGCCACGCCGAGGCGGGCGACCTCGCGTCGACGCTCCACGCCATCAAGAAGACCGGCGAGCTCGTCCTCGACGAGTTCGACAAGGTCGAGGCGATCGAGCGCCGCGCCGAGGAGGCGCTCGCGGGCGCCGAGGCCGCGCAGAAGGAGCTGCTCGTCCGCGTCCGCCCCGACGATCTCCACGTCGTGGAGGACTACCTCCGCGCGCTGACGACCCTGCGCCACCAGCGCGGGCAGCTCATCAGCCTGAAGGACCTGCGCGGCGTCGACGTCCACGCGGTCGCGCGCCTGGAGAACGAGCTCGTCGCGCGCTTCGACGAGGTGAGCGAGGCGTGCGTCGACTTCTTCCTGAAGGAGGACGCGTTCAAGCCGCTCGTCGATCGCCTCGACGCCGCGGTCGAGAAGATCGAGGCGACGACCAAGGCGACGGAGCTGGCGCCGTTCGGCGAGGAGCTCGACGTCGTCCATCAGGGGCTGACGCTGCTCGCCGAGGTCACCGGATCGCTCAAGATCGACGACGCCACCGCGCGCACCCGGATCCTCGAGGGGGTCAGCGCCGCGTTCTCTCACCAGAACCGCGCGCGCGCCGTGTGGCAGGCGAAGAAGCGCGAGACGTCGGGGAACGAGGCGCGCGCCGAGTTCGCGGCGCAGTTCCGGCTCTTCGGGCAAGCCGTCACCGGCGCGGTCGCCCTCTGCGACACCCCGGAGGCGTGCGACGAGCAGCTCTCGAAGCTCCTCCTCGGCCTCGAGGAGCTCGAGGGCAAGTTCGGCGAGCTCGACGAGTTCACCGCGGAGCTCGCGGCGAAGCGCGAGGAGGTCAACGACGCCATCGGGGCGAAGCGCCAGCAGCTCCTCGACGAGCGGCACCGCCGCGCGCAGAACCTGATGACGGCGGCCGAGCGCATCCTCTCGGGCGTCGCGCGCCGCGCGGCGACCTTCAAGACGGCCGACGAGCTGAACGCGTACTTCGCGTCGGACGCGATGGTGCTGAAGCTCGCCGACGTGCAGGCCGAGCTCTCGAAGCTCGGCGACGGCGTGCGCGCCGACGAGGTCGCGTCGCGCATCAAGTCGGCCCGGCAGGACGCCCTCCGCGCCATGCGCGACAAGGCGGACCTCTTCGACGGCGGCGCGGGCGACGTCATCAAGCTCGGCGAGCACCGCTTCAGCGTCCACACGCAGCCGCTCGAGCTCGTCCTCGTCCCGCGCGACGGCGTGATGACGCTGCACGTGACCGGCACCGACTTCTTCGAGGAGATCGACGACGCCGAGCTCGCGGCGGCCAAGGACCTCTGGGACCGGACGCTCCCGAACGAGTCGTCCGACGTCTACCGCGGCGAGTTCCTCGCGACGTCGATGCTGCTCGACGCCGAGGAGGGCAAGGCGGGCCTCACGATCGACGCGCTGACCGACGCGTCGCGCGACGGCACGCTCGTCGAGGACGTCCGCGCGTACGCCCAGGATCGCCTCGACGAGGGCTACGAGCGCGGCATCCACGACGCCGACGCGGCGCTGATCCTGGACAAGCTCCTGGCGCTCCGCGCGAGCGCGGGGCTCCTCCGCTTCGCCGCCGACGCCCGCGCGATCGCGCAGCTCTGGCTCTCGAGCCTCGGCGCGGACGCGAAGAAGGTCCTCCACGCGCGCGCGCGGAGCCTCGGGCGCCTCCGGCTCGAGACGCAGCACGCGGGGGCGCAGGCGGGGCTCGCGCGGGAGCTCGAGGGGCCGATCGCCGAGCACGCGAGCGCGCTCGGGCTCCTGCCGACGCGCGGCGACGTGTCGAGCGCCGCGCGCTACCTCGTCCTCGAGCTGGCGGAGGAGAAGCTGCGCCTCGTCGCGAGCGCCGCCGCCGACAGCCTCCGGCGCGGGCTGATGTCGTTCCTCGACGAGGCCGGCAGCCGGCGCGCCTTCGAGGACGAGCTCCGCACGCTCGAGGCGCACCCCGCGGAGCGCCTCGGCGTCGCCGTCGCGTACGTCGACGCGTTCGTCTCGACGAAGAAGCTCGAGCACGTCCGCCCGTTCGTTCGAGAGGCCGCGGTGATGCTCGTCACCGAGGGCGGGGCGGGGAGGGGAGGCCTCGACCGCGAGCCGAGCGCGGCCACCGTCGAGGCCGAGGTCACCGGGCTGCTCGGCGCGCACCCGCGGATCCAGAACCGCGCGATGCACGTCGCGATCGACGAGGTGCTCGCGCGCGTCGTCCCGTTCATCGAGGAGGCCGCGCCGCGCTTCCGCGCGTTCCGTAAGCTGAAGGCCGACATCGTCGAGCGCGAGCGGCGGCGCCTCCGCATGAGCGAGTTCGCCCCGCGCGTCCTGACGTCGTTCGTCCGGAACCGGCTGATCGACAACGTGTACCTGCCGCTCGTCGGCGCGAACCTCGCCAAGCAGATCGGCAGCGTCGGCGCCAAGAAGCGCACCGACCTCATGGGCATGCTGCTGCTCGTCTCGCCGCCGGGCTACGGCAAGACGACGCTCATGGAGTACGTCGCCAGCAAGCTCGGCCTCGTGTTCATGAAGGTGAACGGGCCGGCGCTCGGCCACGACGTGACGTCGCTCGACCCGAACGAGGCGAAGAGCAGCACCGCGCGCCAGGAGGTCGAGAAGATCAACCTGGCCTTCGAGATGGGCAACAACGTGATGCTCTACCTCGACGACATCCAGCACACGAGCTCGGAGCTGCTCCAGAAGTTCATCTCGCTCTGCGACGGGCAGCGCCGCGTCGAGGGCGTGTGGAAGGGCAAGACCCGCACGTACGACCTCCGCGGGAAGAAGTTCTGCGTCGTCATGGCGGGCAACCCCTACACGGAGTCGGGCGCGCGCTTCCAGATCCCCGACATGCTGGCCAACCGCGCCGACACCTACAACCTCGGCGACATCCTCGGCGGGCAGGAGGAGCTCTTCGCCTCGAGCTACATCGAGAACTCGCTCACGTCGAACGCCGCGCTGGCGCCGCTCGCGACGCGCGATCCGGGCGACGTGCAGAAGCTCGTCCGGATGGCGAAGGGCGAGGACGTCCCGCTGACGGAGCTGTCGCACGGCTACTCCGCAGCGGAGGTCGAGGAGATCCTCGGCGTCCTCCAGCGGATGTCGAAGGTCCAGTCGCTGCTCCTCGACGTGAACCAGGAGTACATCAAGTCGGCGTCGCAGGAAGACGCCTACCGGACCGAGCCGCCCTTCAAGCTCCAGGGCAGCTACCGCAACATGAACAAGCTCGCCGAGAAGATCGTCTCGGTGATGAACGACGAGGAGCTCGAGCAGCTCATCGACGACCACTACGCGAGCGAGTCGCAGACCTTGACGACCGGCGCCGAGCAGAACCTCTTGAAGCTCGCCGAGCTCCGCGGGCGCATGACGGAGGCGCAGCGCGCGCGCTGGAAGGAGATCAAGGACGCGTTCGTCCGCGTCTCCCGCTCGGGCAAGCAGGGCGACGATCCGGTCGCGCGCGTGACCGGCGCGCTCTCCGGCGTCGACGAGCAGCTGCAGCGGATCCGCGAGGCCATCGGCCAGGCGACGATCGCCGCGACCTCCGCGGCGTCCGCCAAGGGGAGCGACGCCGAGGCGCTCGCCCCGGTGCTCGAGAGGATGCAGCAGGCGCTCCGGCCGCTCGCGAAGCCGCCCCGCGTCGAGCTCCGGATCGACGACGGGAGCGCGGCGGCCGCCGTCGCGGTCGTGAACGTCGTCCGCGAGCAGACGGCGGCCTTCCAGCGCGTCATCGCGAGCCTGACCGAGCTCGCCAAGCGCGCGCAGGAGGCGCAGCCGCAGCCGGGCTACGTCGGACCGTCCGGGACCCTCCCGCCGCGGGCGCCGGAGCAGCGCCCGACCAACCCGAGCTTCCCCGGCCCGGCGCCCTTGCCGCGCCACGCCGGCGCGACGACGCCCCCGCCGCCCGGGAGCCTCGTCGACATGCGGCTCGAGGAGCTCGTCGGCGCGGTCAAGCGGCTCGAGCAGCGCCTCTCGACGTTGTCGACGTCGCTGCCGCGCTTCGACGTCACGCTCGACGCGTCGAGCCCGAGCACGTTCTGGCGGAGCCTCGACGGCGACGACGTCGTCCGCCACGGCGGGCTCTTCGTCGCGACCTACGCGAAGCTCCCGCCGCTCGGCGCGATCCTCGCGTTCGGCCTCACGTTCCCCGGCGGCGTCCGCGCGGAGTGCCAGGGCCAGGTCGCGTGGGTGCAGGAGCACCTCGGCGAAGACACGCCGGCCGGCTTCGGCGTGAAGCTCGTGAACGCGTCGGGGGACCTCGCGGCGATGATCGCGCAGTTCGTCCGCTTCCGGGAGCCGCTCGTCCGCGAGTGACGGGCGCCGCCGCCCGCGCCGCGGGTTCCGCTTGCGCCGGCGCCCGCGCCGCTCTAATCACCGGGCGTGCGCTCGAGGTCCGCTTTCGTCGCCGTGCCGCTCGCGGCCGCGTCGCTCCTCTCCGGGGCGTGCACGCGGAGCGACGGCTGGACCGAGCCGGGGCCGCGCCCGCAGATCGTCAGCGTCACCGGCCCTGCCGTCGCGGGCGGCAGCGTCCGCAACACCGTCCTGTGCAGCCCCGATTCGACCGGAGGGGCGTGCCCGATGACGCTCGGCGTGACCTTCCGCCTCCCCGAGGACCACTTCGTCTGGAAGGCGCTCGTGCGCTTCCAGAACGACGGGAGCGAGGACGGCGTCGACCGCGAGTACCTCGTCGAGCAGCGGTTCGGCCAGGGCGACACGCCGGCGTCCGTGTCGGTCAACGCCATCATCCCCCCCGAGCTGATCCGCCCCGGCGCGCTGAACCGCTACTCCGTCCGGCTGCTGTCGGGCGCCGGAGAGCTCTCCGAGCCGTCGACGCTCTCGGTGTCGATCCAGGCGCCGCCCGAAGACGGCGAGCTCTGACGCGTCGCGGGCGCGCGCGCCGTCAGTCGATCCGCTTCGTCTGCCAGCGCCCGCGGCGGAACAGCGCGGCGCTGACGACCGACTGCGCCGCGTAGGCCGCCGTGATCGCGACGAACACGCCGCGCGGGCCGAGCCCGAGCCACGTCGCGAGCGCGTAGGCGACGGGGAGCTTGAAGAGCCAGAAGCAGCCGAGGTTCACGAGCATCGGCGTCACGGTGTCGCCGGCGCCGTTGAACGCCTGCACCATCACCATGCCGTAGCCGAAGACGACGAATCCGAGCGCGACGATGCGGAGGCAGTCCGCCCCGTACGCGGCGACCGCCGCGTCGCCCGTGAAGAGGCCCACGAGCAGGTGAGGCCCGAGCGCGAACACGACGCCGACGGCCCCGAGGAAGACGACGTTGTACCGCGCGATCTTCGTCACCGATCGCTCCGCGCGCTCCGGCGACCCGGCGCCCAGGTTCTGCCCCACGAGCGTCGCCGCGGCGTTGGCGAGGCCCCACGACGGCAAGAGGGCGAAGATCGCCACGCGCATCGCGATCGTGTAGCCGGCGAGCGCCGCGCTCCCGTAGACCGAGAGGATGCGGACGAGCCCGAGCCAGCTCGCGGTCTCGATCAGGACCTGGAGGCTCGCGGTCGACGCGAGCCGGAAGAGCTCGAGGATCACCCGCGGCCGCGGCCGGAGGTGCCTCACGCCCATCGCGAGCCGCCCGCGCCCGCGCCGGAGCATGAGCAGCTGGTAGCCGACGCCGGCGCCGCGGCTCAGCGTCGTCGCGACGGCCGCCCCGGCGACGCCCATCCGCGGGAACGGCCCGAGGCCGAAGATGAAGCACGGCGCGAGCGCGATGTTGAGCCCGTTGGCGATCCAGAGCGAGCGCATCGCGATCGCGGCGTCCCCCGCGCTCCTGAAGATCGCGTTCACGACGAAGAGGAGGAAGATCGTGACGCTCCCTCCGAGCATGATCGCCGTGTACCCGGAGCCGGCCGCGACGACGCCGGGGGCGGCGCCCATCGCGGCGAGGAGGCGGGGCGAGAGCAGCGCGCCGGCGGCGCCGAGGATCGCCGCGCACGCGAGCGACACGACGATGACCTGACCGGCCGCCGTCGCCGCGCCCTCGAGGTCCCGCTCGCCGGTCCTCCGCGAGACGATCGCCGTCGCGCCCGCGGAGAGGCCCATCGCCAGCGCGTAGACGAGCGCGAGCATCGACTCGGTCAACCCGACCGTGGCGACGGCGTCCGACCCGAGCTTCGAGACGAAGAAGATGTCGACGACCGCGAAGAGCGACTCCATCGACATCTCGAGCACCATCGGCACCGCGAGCAGGAGCACCGCGCGCTCGATCGGGATCGACGTGAGCTCCTGCTCCGTGCCGCGGAGCGCCTCGCGGACGGTGGCCCAAAAGCTCTTGGTCTCGACCGCTCTCGCCACGGCGCGCCTTCATCGTCCGGCGCCGGCGGGGCGGCAACCCACTTCCGCGCGGTCAGCCGTCGCGCGCGGGCGCCGGGCGCCACACCGGCAGAGCTCGCGGCGACGGGCGGCCCTCGAGCAGCTCGTGCGGACCGTAGCGGCCCTTGTACGCGAGCGACTCGCAGCCGGCGACGCGGTAGCCGAGGTAGACGAACGAGCGCCCGAGCCGTCGCGCCTCGTCGCAGAGCATCACCACGTGCGCCGTGCCGAGCGAAGGCGGCGCGTGCTCGGGATCCCAGAAGAAGTAGACCGCCGAGAGCGAGACGCCGGTGTCGTCGACGATGCCGAGCCCGACCAGCCGGTCGCCGGCGTCCGGGTCGGTGAAGCTCACCTCGCGGACGCACGGGTGCTGGAACGCGAAGTCGAACGCGTAGCGCTCGGCGTCGAGCGGGCTCTCGGCCCAGCCGCGCGCCCGCTCGCGCTGCGCGTGCCAGCGGGCGTAGAGCGCGAGCCGCTCGTCGTCGATGATCGGGCGCCCGACCCTGCGCGTGAGTCGCGCGGCGTTCTTCCGCGCGCGGCGCTGGCTCTTGCTCGGACGGAAGACCTCCGGCCGCAGGCGCAAGGTCACGCACTCCTGGCAGCCGGCGCAGGCGGGCCGGAAGTAGATCGGGCCGAAGCGCCGCCATCCGCGCTCGAGCATCGCCTCGAGCTCGGGAGGGCTCACGTCGACCTGGAGGCGGATCTCGAGCGACGCCTGCATCTCCGGGAGGTAGATGCACTCGTGCGGCGGCTCCGTGAGATGTTGAACGAGCCGCGCCACCTCCCAGAACGCTGACGCATCGGCGCCGTCGCCGCAAGCGCGAGGTGACGCTCGGTCCGCCGTCGCGTACGCTCGTCGAAGGCCATCCATGTACAAGGTGCTCTTCACCTCGGACTACGAGATCCACGGCAGCGGTATGGGGTCGCCCAAGGACCTCGTCGTCGATCCGACGACGCGCATGCTCGATCAGCTCGACCGCTACGGCGGCAAGCTCACGATCATGGCGGACGTCGGCGAGATCCTGAAGTTCAAGGAGTACGCGGAGACGACCGGGGACGACCGCTTCCACTGGGGCGGCATCGCCCGGCAGATGCAGCGCGCCGTGAAGACCGGCCACGACGTCCAGCTCCACGTCCACTCGTCGTACTTCAACGCGACCTGGGACGAGGCCAAGGGGTACTGGAAGCAGGACTACGCGGAGTACGATCTCGCGAGCCTCCCGTACGAGCGCGTCCGCGAGATGATCCGCCGCGGCAAGCGCCTGCTCGAGGAGACGTGCCGCGTCGCCAAGCCGGACTACGAGTGCTTCGCGTTCCGCGCGGCGAACTGGTCGATGCAGCCGTCGCCGAACATCGTGCGCGCGTTGATCGAAGAGGGCTTCCGGATCGACACGTCGGTCTGGAAGTACGGCGTCTACGACGACCTCGTGAAGTTCGACTACACCGGCGCGCACAGCGATCTGGTCCCGTGGCCGATCGACCCGAACGACGTCTGCCGGCGGGACCCCGAGGGGCGGCTCTTCGAATTCCCGATCTACACCGAGCAGCAGCCGCTCTGGGTGTTCCTCACCGCCAACCGCGTCTACCGCGTGATCGCGCAGCGGCTGAACCCGCTCCCGGACCCGGACGCCGTGGCCGATCCGCCGGCGGGGGCGCCCGCGGCCGGTCCGCCGCGCTCGCTCGCCCGGAAGATGCGCGGGCTGGCGCGCGCGATCGTCCGCCAGCACCCGTGGAAGGTCGATTTCAACCAGTGCACCGGCAAGCAGCTCATCGACGGGCTCCGGCGCGTCGAGGCGCGCTACGGGCACCCCGACGCCCCGCTGCCGTTCGTGCTCATCGGTCACTCGAAGACCTTCACGAGCCACAACGAGCGAAGCTTGCGCCCGTTCCTCGAGTTCGTCGCCGCCCACCCCGACCGCTTCTCGTTCGGCACGTTCGCGGACTTCGAGGCCGAGCGCTACCGCGCGCCCGTCGCCGCGTGAGCGGGCGCGATCCGCGGATCCGACGCCGACCCGTCCTCAGGGCGCGACGCGCTCGTCGCCGGCGTAGATCGTCATCGACCCGTCGCGGACGAAGCCGGCGAGCGTGACGTTCGCGCGGCGCGCCAGATCGACCGCGAGCGAGGAGGGCGCGGAGACCGAGGCGACCATCGGGATCCCCGCGGCGAGCGCCTTCTGCACGATCTCGAAGCTCGAGCGGCCGCTCACGACGAGCAGGTGCCCCGCGAGCGGCACCGCCCCGGCGAGGACGCGGGACCCCGTGACCTTGTCCACCGCGTTGTGCCGTCCGACGTCCTCGAACGTCGCGACGTGACGGCCGTCGAAGCCCACGAGCGACGCCGCGTGGCACCCGCCGGTGCGCGCGAAGATCGGCTGTCGAGCGCGGAGCCCCTTCACCGCGCCGGCCACGACGTCGCGCGCCACGCGGCCTTCGGCGCGGAGCGGCGCGACGCGCGCGAGCAGATCGTCGATCGATCGCCGGCCGCAGACGCCGCAGGCGCTGGTCACGAGCGTGCCCCGCCGCGCGAGCATGCCGGTCTCGGCGTCGACGGGCGGCTTCACGCCGGGCGCGAGGGTCACGTCGATCGTGTTCTCGCGCCCCTCGTCGGTCGCGCGGCCGCAGTGGACGACGCTCGAGACATCGCCTGCGCCGGCGATGACGCCCTCGGCGAGGAGGAACCCGAGCACGAGCTCGCGGTCGCTCCCCGGCGTGCGCATCGTGACCGCCAGGGTCTCGCCGGAGATGCGGATCTCGAGCGGCTCCTCGACCGCGACCTCGTCCTCGCGCGCGGTCGCGTCCGCCCCGCCCGCGGCGAGGCGCTCGACGTCGACCGGACGAGCGCCGCGCGTCATCGTCATCGACGTCGAGTATAGCGGCGTCGCGGCCCGCGGCGGCTACACTGACGCCTGCATCATGCACCTTCTCGCGGGCATCTTCGTCGGCGGCCGCGCTTCCCGGATGGGCGGCGTCGCGAAGGGCCTGCTCGCCGCGCCCGACGGCGAGCCCATCGCGCTCCGCACGCGCCGGATCCTCGAGGAGGCCGGGGCCACGTGCGTCCTCGTCGGAGCTCATCCGGCGTACGCCGGCCTCGGCCTCGAGCTCGTCCTGGACGATCCGGCGGCCGAGGGGCCCCTCGGCGGGCTCTTGGCGCTCCTGGAGCGCGCGGGAGACCGCGCGGCGCTCGCCGTCGCGTGCGACATGCCGTTCCTCCGCGGCGAGCTCGTCCGTCGCCTCGTCGACGCCCCGAGCGCCCCCGTCGTCGCGCCTCGCCGCGAGGCGCCCGAGAAGGGGCGCGCCGTCTGGGAGCCGCTCTTCGCGCGCTACGACGCGCCCGCGGTCCTCCCGATCGCCCGCGCGCTCGCGGCGCGGGGCGAGCGGCGGCTCCAGCGGGTGCTCGACGCCGCCGGCGCTCGAGCTCTCGCGCTCGAGCCCGGCGAAGAAGCGACGCTCACCGACTGGGACACCTTGCCCGCCGCCGGGAGTCGTGACAGCACGTGACCATGAAGCTCCGGATCCGCGGCGACTCGATCAGGTTGCGCCTCACCCAGGCCGAGGTCACCGCCCTCGCCGAGGGGCAGAGCGTCGAGGAGTCGACCGGCTTCGGGCCGGGCTCGACGCTCACCTACGCGATCGTCGTCGGTGCGCCGACGCTGTCGGCCAAGCTGACAGGGACGCGCGTCGAGGTGGCGATCCCGGCGGACGTCGCGCGGGCGTGGGCGACCGGCGACGCGGTGGGCGTCGAGGGCGCGCAGGACGTCGGGCAGGGCAGGACGCTCCGCATCCTCGTGGAGAAGGACTTCGCGTGCCTCACGGCGCGACCGCACGAGGACGACGCCGACGCGTTTCCGAACCCGAACGCGTCCTGCTGAGCCGACGCCGGCGGCTCAGAATCTGTCCAAGAAAGTCTCTTGGCCAGATTCTTCTCGATGTCCTCGCGGGAGCGCTCGCGCCCTCCCGGCCCCCCGAAAAAGCGCGGTTTTCGGGGTCCTCACCCTCCGCGGTGGCTCCGCTGCGCGTCGACAGTTTCGAATTTGGACGGTTCTTCAGCCGCGGATCTTCTTCACCGCCGCGCCGACGTCGTTGCCGGAGACGGCCGCGCCGGTCGCCTTCAGGTGCTTCATGGCGACGCCGGTCGCCTGGCCGTCTCCCTTCGCGGCCTTGATCGCGTCGTGCACGGACCCGAGCGCGGCCACGATCTCGTCCACCGAGAGCTGCTTCGGGAGGAGCGCCGAGAGCACCTCGACCTCGCGGCGCAGGGTCTCCGCGCGCGTCGCGTCCGTCGTGAGCGCGAGCGTCTCTTCGTTCGACTTGATCAACTTGCGGATGGCGTTGCTCGCGTCGTCGTCCGACGCCGGCGCGTTCTTCCGCGCCTCGGCGGTCTGGATCTCCGAGAGCGCCAGGCGCAGGACGTCGCGCGCGATCGCGTCGCCGGACTTCATCGCCCCTGTGATCTGCTTCTTGATGTCGTCGACCAGCACGGGGGCCAGCATCGCACGTTTCGGGCTAGGGCGCTCGCCCCGGCGGCGTCATGCGGCGCGGTGGTCTTCTTCGATCACGATGGGGCGGCTCACCGGCTCGCGGACGCGCACGAGGACGCTGCTGCGGAGGGTCTCCGGCACCGGCTCGTCCTCGTCCTCGCGGCGCTCCTCGCGCGCGTCCTCGCGTTCGAGGTGAACGTCGCGCGGGGCGGCGCGCGCCGTCTCTTCACGACGGAGCGTAGGCGGAGCGGGCTCGGAGAACAGGCTGCCCCCGGAGAACAGCTCGGCTCCCTGCGCGTCCGTCAGCACGATTCGGTTCGGCGTCGACATCGCGGCCTCTCCTGGTGAAGACAACAAGCGACCCGCGTTGATTCCCGGTGCGGGCGAGAGAACGAGGTGCAGCACGCGTGCCACGTCGAGGCACGACGCAACGCCTCGATAGGACGACGCGGGCGGCGTCGCCCGGTCGAGGGGCGTGCGAGTCTTCACACCGCCGAGGCGCGGCCGTCGCGGGGAGCAACACCGTGCGAGTGCTCGACGCGCGTCCGGTCTGCGCCCCGCTCGCACCCCGCGCGGGCGTGCGGTCGCGCTCGAGCGCCGTGGCACACGACGTGCGCGGCCGCGATCATGGGCAACGGCCTCCGCATCGGGCGTCTCTTCGGGATCGAGCTCCGCATCGACCCGAGCTGGCTCTTCATCTTCGTGCTCATCTCGTGGAGCCTCACGTCCCTCTTCGCGACCTGGCACCCGAGCTGGGCGTTCGGGACGAGCCTCCTCGTCGCGCTCGTCGCGGCGCTCCTCTTCTTCGGCTCGGTGCTCGTGCACGAGCTCGCTCACTCGGTCGTCGCGCTCGCCTACGGCATCCCGGTGCGGGACATCACGCTCCATCTCTTCGGCGGCGTCTCGAACATCGAGCGCGAGCCGCCGACGCCTCGGGCCGAGCTCTTGATCGCGATCGTCGGTCCGATCGCCAGCATCGGGCTCGGCGTGGCGATGGTCGTGGCCAGCTCGATCCTCATCAACCTCCGAGCGTACGACGTCGGCTCGGCCGAGAGCCTCGTCTCGCAGCTCGGGCCGATCGAGACCTTGCTCGTCTGGCTCGGCCCGGTGAACATCATCGTCGGCGTCTTCAACATGATCCCCGGCTTCCCGCTCGACGGCGGCCGCGTCCTCCGCGCCGTCGTGTGGAAGATCACGGGCAGCCTCGACCGGGCGACGCGCATCGCGGGCGCGGCCGGGCAGACGGTGGGCTGGTTCTTCGTGGCGATCGGAGCGGCGATGGCGCTCGGCCTGCGCGTGCCGATCTTCGGCAGCGGCCTCACGTCGGGGCTCTGGCTCGCGTTGATCGGGCTCTTCCTCCGCAGCGTCGCCGTCGCGCACGTGCGCGGCGCGGCGATGGACCGGGCGCTCGCGAACGTCGACGTCGATCACCTCATGCGGGTCCAAGGCGCCTGGGTGGGCCCGGGGATGGCCGTCCGCGATCTGGTCGACGACTGGTTCTTGCGGCACGACGAGCCGGCGTACCCCGTGATCGAGAACGGCGTCTTCGTCGGCATCGTCTCGCTCGACGACCTCCGCAAGCTGCGCGCTCGGGACTGGGAGACGAAGACGGTGGGCGACGTCATGACGCCGCGTCCGGCGCTCGTCGTGACGACGCCGGGCGAGCCCTTGTCGGTCGCGATCCGCAAGCTCGGCACGACGGGCGTGGGCCAGCTCCCCGCGCTCGACGAACACGGAACGCTCGTCGGGATGCTCTACGAGCGGGACGTCGCCCGCTGGCTCCAGCTCCGCAGCCAGCTCGTCCGCGAACGCGAAGCCGCGCCGCGCGTCCGCCACGCGTGACGCGCGTGTCGCGGCTCACGCGCTCGCGTCGGGCTCCGCCTCGGGGTCGGGCTCCGCCTCGGGCGAGCGCACGACCAGCACGGAGCGGTCCGCGTGGTTGACGACCTTGGCCGCCGTCGTGCCGAGCAGCCGATCGAGCAGCCCGTAGCCGTGTGAGCCGACGACGATGAGGTCGGCGTCGTGCTCGCGCGCGGCCGAGCAGATCGCGTCCCACGCGACGCCGACCTGCGCGTACGCGCCGTCCAGGAGCTCCGGCGGGACGGACGCGCCGGCCTCCTCGATCTCGCGCTTCGCGCTCGCGAGGACGGTCTCGGTCACCTGCGCGGGCGGGAGCGACCAGAGGTTCGCCGGGAGCTCGGGCGGCAGGCCGACGCAGCGGAGCAGCCGCACCTTCGACTGCGTGCGGCGCGCGAGATCGATCGCCGCGGCGAGCACGTCCTTCGCGCGGGGAGAGGAGTCGAGGGCGACGAGGATACGCTTCATGCTCGAGGAGCATCCACGCGCCGTGCCCGGCGCCGCAGCGGATCTCCGTCGCGCGCCGCGCCGCGGCCGCCGCAGGTGTGGCGCTCGTGCTGCCCGCCGGCGGCGGGCGGTGCGCGTCGGCGGCGCCATACCGCTTCAGTGGCCGCGGCGCGCATCTTCGACCGCTCGTGAACTCGACGACGCTCCGCTGCACCCGCGCGCTCGGGTGGCCGAGCAGACGCTCGGTCACGGCGGGGTCGAGCTCGATGGGGAGCGCGCTCGTGAGCGCTTGAACGGCGCTCGCGAGCACGATCTCGTCGTCGTCGGACCGCAGGATCTCGAGGAGCACGCGGCGCTTGTCGTCGGAGCGCTCGAGCGCGGAGACGACGCCGATCACGCCGTCGCGCAGCGTGGAGTCCGGGTGGCGCGCGAGCAGCGCGACGAGATCGCCGACCTCGCGCCAGCCGATCCCGCGGCTCGCGACGAGGCGCTCGATCGCCTCGAGCAACCATCGACGCACGGGCGGCGGCTCGGCCTCGTTGCTCACGAGCTCGGCCAGCGCGGGCCACGCGCTCGGCGCGCCGAGGTGCTTGAGCAGCCACGCGCTGTGCTCGCGGAGCCTGGCGTCGGGCTCGTCGCGGAGGGCGGCGATGAGCGCGCGGCAGATCGGCTCGCGGTCCCACGCGCGCGCGAGCTCGAACACGGGCGCCTCGACGTCGTAGTCGAGGTGCGTGAGCGCCATCAGGAGCTCGAGCGGAGGCCGGCCTCGCAGCCAGTCGGGGCGTTCGGGGAGCTTCGTGGCCTCCGGCGCCGTGGCGGCGTCGGCGAGGTGCTCGATGAGCGTCGCGCTCCTCGGAAGGATCCTGCACGATCGACGACGGCTCGGGCAGCCGCGCCACGAGCGAATTGCCGGCAGCGGGAGCGTGACCGCCCGCGGCCGAGGGCACGGACGGGTAAACGGCCGGCAGGAACGACGGCTGCGTGACCCGCGGCAGGCGCGCGGGCAGCGGCGGCGGACCCGCGCGTCGACGCCTCCGACCCTGGCAGGGCGCCGTCGGAGGCGCGGAGAGCGACGGCACGGGCGCCGCGGCCGGGATCGGCGCGTCTCCGGAGGCCGCCGCGTCGGCGGCCGGCGGCGGCCCTGAATCGACCGCCCAGTCGTCGTCGAGCAGAGGCGTCGGCAGCGGCGAGGGCGCCGGCATGCTGAGCGGCCGCGCCTCGGCCATCAGCGGAGGAAAGGACGTCGACCCGGCGCCGCCGCGCTTGGTCAGCGGCGGCGCCTCGGACGCCGCCGGCGAGGGCGGCGTCACCACGCGCGTCGGCGGCGCGACCGAGCCCTCGTTCGCCGGCGGCGGCGAAGACGGGGGCATCGAGCGCCAGCGCGCGAACGTCGAGGTCAGCTCGTCGCGGAGCTGCTTCACGCTGTCCTCGACGAACGCGCGCGCGCGCGCCGCGGCGAGGGCGCGCGTGCTCGCGCTCGCGGAGGCGACCACCGCGGACTCGAGCTCGCGCTGCAGGCGCACGGTGTCCCTGCGCGCGTCCTCGAGCTCGCGCTCGGCCATCCCCGCGCGCTCGACGTTCACGTCGCGCGCGCGGCGCGCGTCTTCGAGCTCGCGCTCGAGCCGGCCGATCGCCTCGCGCGCCTCCGCCGTCTCGCTCCGCGCCGCGGCGAGGTCGCCCTCGACGGCCGCGAGCTTCTCCGCGCTGCCCCGGGCCTCGCCGAGCGCCTTCTCGAGCCGCGCGACGTCGTCCTTGGCGGCCCCTCGCTCACGCTCGACCTCGGCGAGCTTCTTCGCCGCCGCGTCGGCCGCGGCGGCGACCTCCAGCCGGAGCCGCGCGGCCTCGGACTTGACGTGGGCGACCTCCTCGCGCGCCTGCGCGAGCTCGGCGCTCGAGCGCTCCAGGCGCTCCCGCAGCGCGCGGAGCTCGGCCTCGTCGGCGCTCAACCTCTGCGCGTCGACCTGCTCGCGCTTGCGGATCTCCGCGAGCTCCGCCTCGCGCGTCGCCGCGGCCTTGAGCGCCTCGTCGTGCGCCTTTCGGAGCGCCTCGGCCTCGGCGCGCGTCCGCGCGAGCTCCTCGGTCGCGCCCTTCGCGTTCTCGATGGCGCGCGCGAGATCGTCGCGCTCGGCGCGGACGGCCTGGAGATCCGCCAGGGCCGCGTCGCGCAAGCGGCGCAGGTTCGAGCTCTCGTCGTCCGCGAGCTCCAGCCTCTGCTCGAGCTCCTGGACGCGCATGTTCGCCATGTCGACGCGCTCGAAGGCCTCGCTCCGCTCGCGTCGCTGGTCCTCGATCGTGCGCTCGACGGCGGCGGCCTGCTGGTGCAGCTTCGCCAGCTCGCGGCGGAGCGTGAGCGCCGCGTTCGTGAGCGTGTCGACCGTGCTCTGGCGGTCGTTGCGCTCGACCGTGACCACGTCCACGCGCTCGGAGATCGGCTCGTCGTCCGGATCCGCCCGCGGATCGCGGCGCGCCGCGACGGGCGGGCGCGAGGCCCTCCCCGCCGGGGTCTCTCGCACCATGGAGGCCTCGGCCCGAAGGTCGCCGCCCGTCTCGCCGCCGCCCGCCTTGTTCTCTGCCATTCGCTCGCCCCGACGTCGAGATTCGGGATCCGGTAGGTCTACGCTACGTCCCTCGACGATCGTTCATCAGAGCATACTCTCCTTTTCGGCAGAACCCTCTCCTTGCCGCGCGCTTTCGGGCGCGGCGTCGTCCTCCGAGCGTCGGTGAGCGTCGGCCCGCGCCGTCCGATGCCGGGGCGCCGGCTCACGGGGCGTCGGGATCGGCGCTCGCGGGCGGCTCGGGCGGCTGACCGCACGCGAGCCAGCCGAGACCGTCGGCGCGGCAGTACTGGGTGCTGACGGGGCAGTGCTTGCGCCCGTCGGCGTCGTAGTACGTCTGCTTGCACTCGCGGCCCGCGCCCGGCGTGCAGCGCGAGGGGGAGACGCCGGCGTCGGCGGTCGTGTCGTCGACGCTCTGCGCGCCGACGTCGACCGGCGGATCGTCGGCGAGGTTCGAGTCGTTCGTCCCGCGCTCGACGTCCGGGCGCTCCGCGGCGCACCCGGCGAACGACACGAGGAACAGGCTTGTGTAGACGAGGCGCGGGCGTCGCATGGTTTCTCCCGAGGAAGAAACGGCGCCGCGGCGCGGAGGTTAACCGGGTGTCGGCGCCGGGCTACCGCCGCACGTACGTCTCGCGGCGGTCCTTGGTCGTGTAGAGCGAGAGCGTCGCGCCGACCGCGGTGTACCCGATCGTCCGCGCCACGACCGTCGGGCAGGAGTCGGTGAGGGTCACCGACGTCCCGCCGGCCTCGAACGTGCCGCCCGAGAGCGCGGGCGTCGCCGCGACGTCGCCGCCCACGGTGCCGGCCCGCTCGCCGAAGCGGTAGGTGTCTCCGGCGACGACGAGCGACTTGCGCGTCAGCTTGTCCGACGCCGCCGGCCCGCCGCCGCCGCCGCCGTCTTCGTCGTCCCGGACGTCGTCGCCGGCGGCGAAGCGCGTCACCTCCGTCAAGACGTACGTCCCCGGCTCGATCGCGCCGCCGAGAGGATCGGGAGGCGTCTCGGCTCGAACGACGATCTCGGCGACGTCCTCGCCGTCGACCTCGATGGCCGCCGGATCGCAGAGATCGGCCGCGGGCCCGCCGTCGGGGCCGGGCGTGACGGCGCCGCCGTCGCGGGCGCCGCCGCCCGAGGGAGGAGGGACCGAGCCGCCGCCGGTCGCGCCGGGGCGATCGTCGGAGCAGCCGGGGGCGGCCAGGGCGATCGACAGCGAGGCCAGCGTCGCGAGGAGGGATCGTCGGCGGGGGTCACGTCGTCGGTTCATGTCACTCCGAGGGGACGCAGTCGTAGAGCTGGCGCCAGCTCTCCAGGACGGGGGACACCGTCGCGGTGGTGTTGAAGGTCATGTAGACCCGGAGATACTCCCTCGACCGCGAGCCCGTCTCTTGGGAGAGGCTGACGTCGACCGTGTTCGTGTCGTTCGTCCAGCCGGCGGTCGTCGCGTTCGCCGTGCCGATGTCGGCCGTCGCCGGCGCGCCGGGCGGGGGAGGCGCCGGCAGCCCCGCGATCGTGTCGGCGGTGGCGGCCCGGAAGCCGATCGACGTGCCGGCCGGGATCGTCGCCTGCCACTGGAACAGCTGCCAGACCGGCCGCGTGCCGCTCGGGCAGCTCGCGGTGTAGTCGCGGGTGAACACGACGCCGGTGGGGAGCGGCGGCGGAG
The DNA here is from genome assembly GCA_019637105.1 of Labilithrix sp. Classification (GTDB taxonomy): domain Bacteria; phylum Myxococcota_A; class Polyangia; order Polyangiales; family Polyangiaceae; genus Labilithrix. The sequence goes on along the minus strand of JAHBWF010000014.1, from coordinate 67,216 downwards.
GGGAGGGCGGCGGCGGCGGCGGCTCTCCGCCGAGGGCGCACGCCGTGAGCTGGAAGAACTGGTACATGAGCGCGAGCTCCTCCGACGTGAGCCCGGGCCCGTTCTGACAGGCGGTGGGGAAGACGTTGGTGGACGACGGGTACGCGCCCCCCGCGATGCGCGCCTGCGCGACGTGCATGCCGTTGTAGATGACCCGTCCGCCGGCGCCGACCGGGCACGCGGGCGCGGGCGCCGTCGTGAGCGGGGTCTCGAACGAGTAGCTGAGGGACATGTTGCCGGCGGGCGTCGACGTCCACTGATTGCCGGTCATCGCCGTGTAGGTCGAGAGACCGCGCAGCCACTCCGTCGTGTTGGCCGTGTTGGGGTTCAGCGCGTGCCGCCACGGCTCGTCCGACCGCATCCACCCGGCGCCCCAGTCGGACGACCCGCCGACGTTCGCGAGCCAGTCGCGCATGAGGACCTGCGCCGGCGTCGTCGCGTTCACGCGTCCGCGCATCGTGCTCAGCGCGCTGTTCGGCAGCGGCGACGACCACGTGGTCGTCCCGGCGAACGCCGCGATGTTGTGGATGAACGCCTCGCCCGGCCAGTGGTCCATGAACGCGCGGCCGCCCCGGTTGAGCCAGTTGACGAAGTTCGTCTTGTTCGCCGCCGTCTGGTAGGCGCCCGACGCTTCCTTCATCTCGATCGAGCAGGGGAGGACGACGACGGAGTACTCGTTGAGCACGGCGGCCGAGCCGAAGAGGCCGTTCGCGTGGGGCGCGAGGCCCGCCGTGGTCGTCATCCCCGTCGACGAGCCGGTGCTCGAGTTGACGCGGTAGAGCTGGATCCGCTGGGCGTCGCTCGTGCCGGTGCGCCGCGAGATCTCCGAGTTGGCGATGCCGAACTTGAGGAGCGTGCACTCGAGGGCCTCGCGGTTGCCCTGGACGAACGCGGTCTTCGGGATGTCGCCCTCGGTGCGGGTCTGCGGCAGGCGCGACGAGGCCGCGGGGGCGGCGTTGGTCGCGCACGCGTTCACGGTGTAGCTGACCGCCCGGCGCCAGCGGCCCGACTGCACGACGAGCTGGTTCGGTCCCGGAGCCGCGTTGTAGAGCGTGAAGCTGCCGTCCGCGGCGCTCGTCGCCGCCGAGATCATCGGCGAGCCGAGCGACGCGCACGTGTCGCACGCGACGCCGCTGGGGAAGGTCGTGAGCGGACCGGCCGGCTGATAGACGGTGATCCCCGCGAGGGGCGTCGTGCCGTTCGGCGCGTAGACCCTCCCGGTGACGCGCGTGTCGCAGGTCGAGCACACGCCGCAGCCCGGAGCGAACGGGTTCTTCGCCGCCGCGGCGTTGTTCCGGCAACGGTTGGGCGCCTCGACGATATCGCGCTCGCCGGCGTTGACGACGGCGGCGTTGTCGGCGCCGGTGAACGGGCACCCGGCGAGGTTGATGCACTGGCCGGGCTGGAGCCCGCCCGCGGGAGCGGTCGTCGAGCAGGTCGGCGCCCCGATCGGCGCGCACGAGTCGGCGGGCGCGGACGCGAGGATGTTGACGCCGATCGTCGTGCCCGCCGGCACCGCCGTCGAGCCGCGGTTGCAGACGGGGATGATGCCCGAGCCGGAGTACTCGCACGCGGCGCCGATCGTGAGATCGACGCCGCCGGCGGTCGCGTCGTAGTAGCCCGCCGCTCCGTTCCAGACGCACGTGTTCGTGGCCACGTTGCAGCGGAAGTCCTGCTGGCACCTCGAGTGGTCGATGACACCGCCCGTGTGGCACGGCCCGCTGTGGAGGTTGGCGGCGCCGCAGCCCTGATCGCCGTTGCCGGTGGTGACCACGCCCGTCGGGACGGCGGCCGCGTCGCCGGACGCCGCGACGTACATCCCGGCGTCGTTGACGGCGAGGCCGCCCTCGGGGTTGAGCCCGCTCGGGTCGTCGCTGTAGACGACGCAGTACGGATCGCACGCGTTGATGGTCCCGCAGCTCGTGCTCGCGCCTTGCAGCGCCGAGAAGCGCAGGCTCGGGACGTGCTTCGTCGAGATCGCGCCGTCGCCCGAGCACTCGCCCCAGCGGTCCCCTTCGCACGTCCGCTTTCCGGCGGCGCAGAGCACGTAGTCGTTGAAGCGCTCGAGGGTCTTGCCGCAATCGACGACGGCGCCCGGATCGTCGCACGGGCATCCCTCGTTCGGCGTGGCGCACGACGCCGAGTGGGCCGGGGGCAGCGTTTCGCCTTCGGTCGCCGCCGAGGGATCTTCCGCGCTACACGCGACGACAATACCCGCGATAGCGGCCAGAAGACCGACAGGACCTGCGACCTTCGAAAGTTGCATGCATCACTCCGGCCCCCCGGCCCGTCTTCAAACGCAACCTGGCTCGCACTGCAATGACCGTTCCGCCGAGAGCACCCCAACGTTCGGCATGTGTTTCGGACTCGTATCGAACGAAATCGGGCGAACGACGAGGGGTCGATTCCAGGAGGCGCGCCCGCGCCCGCGCCGAGCGCCCGCAAGAAAGTCAGAGCCATGAAAGGATTTCGTGCTGGGTACCCGCGCGGCGGCTCGAAAGGCCTGAGGAAGCGTTGACCCCTCGGACTGGAATGAGCCTTGCTCCACTCGCAGCGCGTCGGGCGGTCTCGAAGACCGCCTGAGAGCTCGACGGCGTCGACGCGGCGCGAGCTCGACATTCACGACATTCACGCGAGCGCAAGGGGGGCCTTCGTGAAGCACGCTTCGTCGTCTCATGGGCGTGAGCCGGGTCGCGGACGCGGCGTGTCCAGGGCGGGCGGTGCGGCCGTCGTTCCCGGCTCACGACGGTCCTGCGCCGCCGGTCGGACGTCGCCCGTGTCCGCGCGGACGGCGTTCGAGCCGAGGCCGCGCGCGCGCTCCTTTCGCGCCGTCTCGCGCGGCCGCCGGAGCGGTCCTGGCGCGCCGCCGTGCGCCGCCGTCGAGCTGCGCGTCGTTGCACGTCGATAGGAGGCTGCGATGGAGTCGATCTCCTGGCGAAGGTTTGCCAAGCGCGCGGGCGTCGCTTCGATCGCGGTCTTCGTCGCGACGCTGTTCGCGACGTCGTCGTGTGGGACCGGCAACCCGCTCGCCGCGGAGCCTGGCGAAGACGGCGTCGACGAGCCGACGTGCGCGACCCCTCGCGCCGGGTGTCCTTGCCCGTCGCCGGGGACGAGCGTCGCGTGCGGCGAGAAGGTCAAGGGAGACAACGACTTCATCTGGTGCTTCGAGGGCACGCGGACGTGCCAGCCGAACGGCGCGTGGGGCGAGTGCCTCGACGGCGAGGTGACCAGGAAGTCTCTGCCGATTCGCACCGCCGACGGCTCGGGCCTCGGCGTCCAGGCGCTCGGCGCGCCGGGTCCGTGTCCCCCGGGGATCGACGCCTGCGACCCGTACTGCAACGTCACCTCGGACGATCCGATCGGGGTCGACGCGGGACCCGGCTTCGTCCTCGCCGACGGCGGGCTGACGCTCCCGGTCTCCGGCGCGGTCGGGCCGGGGACGTTCGTCGGCGCTCCCGACGGCGACTCCCAGTGCGCGGGCGCCGTGAACGTGCACGGCGCCGCGTGCGCCCCCGGCGGCGTCGTCGATCACTCCGTCTGCCAGCAGGACTTCCGGTGCGACGTCGCGTCGAGCACGTGCGTCTGGAACGGCGGCGACGGCTACTACGATCCGACGGCCGGCGGCGTCGACCTCACGATCGGCGCCGCGTGCGAGTTCGCCGCGGGCGTCCCCGTCATCCCCGTGTGCAATCGCGGCTCCGCGCCCGTCCCGCCCAACACGGTCCTCGGCGTCAACATCACGAACGCGGTCGAGGACGGCTGCACGGCGAGCTATCCGACGGCGGACTGCACGGTCGACGTCGGCCCGACCGGCCTCGATCCCGGGCGGTGCACGAACGTCCTCGGCTGCTCGCTCGGCGGGAGCTCCTTGGCCCTCGTCAACGCGGGGCAGCGCGACGTCGCCGAGCCGCGTTGCCGGAACAACGCGGCGGCGGCGAAGATCGACGGCGCCCCCGGCTGCGCCGCGTGCGGCGCGTGCGACACCCGCATCACCGGGACGGTCTACGATCCGTCCGGCTTCCAGAGCGCGGGCAACCCCTACGGCAACAACCTCCGGCTCAGCAGCATCCACGTCTACCAACCCGCCGGGCCGCTCGTGGCGCTCTCCGACAACCCCGCGGCCGGTCCGCCGGCGTGCGACACCTGCGCCTCGGTCGCGTCACCGGCGCTCGCCTTCGACTACACGGCGCCGAACGGGACCTTCACCCTCTACAACGCCGTGCCGGGCCCGAACCAGACGCTCGTCGTCCAGTCGGGGCGCTGGCGGAGGCAGTTCAGCGTCGGCGACGTCCCCGCGTGCAGCACGACGGCGGTCCCCGAGGGCGCCGCGAGGATGCCGCGGAACATGGCGGACGGCATCTCGGTGAAGATGCCGAAGCTCGCCTTCGTCCTCGGCTCGAAGGAGACGCTCGAGTGCCTCTTCCGACGCCTCGGCGTCAGCGACTCCGAGTTCGTCGCCCCGACCGCCGCGAACTGGACGACGACGCCGAAGCGCTTCCACGTCTACCGCTCGACGGGCATGCAGACCGACACCGCGTACAACCCGCCGAGCACGAGCTCCGGGCTCGGCTCCTCCGCGCCCGCGGCCAGCCTGCTCTGGCAGTCCGGCGGCCGCATCAACGCCTACGACGCCGTCCTGGGGAGCTGCGACGCGAACACCGGCGCGTGGAACGGGATGTCGTCGGGAACCACCAGCGATCGCTCGCGCGTGACCGCGTACGCCGACCAGGGCGGCCGCCTCTTCGTCGACCACTGGGCCGCCAACGGCATCACGCGCGCCGGCCAGGCCCCGTGGAACGACACGGCGGTCGTCGCCACCAACGCGCCGACCGCGAACATGAACAACTGGGGCAACGAGCCGTCGAAGGCGCGCGTGCTCAACGGGAACGCGCAGCAGCAAGGGCTCTACGACTTCCTCCAGGCGAACAACGCCATGACGGCGTTCGCTCCGCCGTACGTGCAGCTCGATCAGCCGAAGATGCAGTACCTCGTGGCCGGGACGGGCGTGACCGAGTTCATCCGCGGGCTCTCGACCTGGACGGCGCCCGCGCCCGACGAGTGGGCGGCCACGCCCGGCGGCAACCACTCGCTCAGCTTCTCGTTCGAGACGCCGCTCGGCGCCGCCAGCACCTGCGGCCGCGTGATCGTCAACGCGATGCACGTCTCGGCGTCGCGGCAGCCGACCGACACCACGTCGGCCTCCAACCGGTTCCCCGGGGCGTGCGCCGGCTTCGGCGCCGGCAACCCGGGCCCGGCGCTCACCGCCGAAGAGAAGGCGCTCGCCTACCAGCTCTTCCAGCTCACCGCGTGCGTCGGAGCGCCCCCGGCGCCGCCGCCGACTCCTCCTCCGCCGCCCACGCCGTCGAGCCAGACCTTCGTCCGCGACTACGAGGGCGTCTGCCCGTCCGGCCACCGCGTCCAGTGGCAGCTCTTCCAGTGGCAGGCGCGCGTCGCGGCCGGCGCGTCGATCGAGTTCCGCGCGGCCACGGCGGACGATCCCGCGTCCTTGCCCCCCGCGCCGCCGCCCGCCGCCCCGGCGACGGTGAGCGCCGGGACGGCCGACTCGATCAACAGCCCGGCGCTCGGGCCCCTCGACTGGCAGTGGGACAGGAACGGGGCGGGCGATCCGCTGCCGATCTCCTATCACCTCCAGAACGATCCGCCCGGCCCGTCGCAGCCGTCGAGGCGGTGGCTCCGCGTCTACATGACGCTCCACTCGAACGGCGTCGTCGCGCCGCTCCTCTACCAGTGGCGTCAGCTCTTCAGCTGCGTCCCGCAGGAGTGACGATGCCGCGCCGCCCCGCGCTCTTCGTCCTCGTCGCCGGCGTCGCCTCGGCTCCGCTCTCGGCCGCGTGCGGAGGGGGCGACCCCGCCGTGACCGAGGGCGGAGGCTCGAGCGGCGCGCCCGTCCCCACCTCGGGCCCGACCGGCGCCCCGAACGACGCCGGCGACGGCGGCGACACTCTGCGCGATGGAGCGGGAGGCGGGCGCAACCATGGGGATCCGGACCGCCGGAGAGCAGCCGCCGCCGCTCGGCGGGACGATCGCGCCGGGCACGTACGTCCTGTCGGAGGCGTACGTGTGGGTCGCGCCGATCGTCGACGGCGGCGAGGACGTCGCGCGCCAGCAGGTCACGGGGAAGATCTTCAGCAAGCAGCTGCGGCTCACCGCGGCCCACGCGAAGATCATCGGCGCCGAGGGGACGGAGACGGACGGGCTCGGCGCCGACCGGCTCACGGCGGGGACGTACACGACGCGCGAGACGAGCCTCGTGCTCACGCCGACGTGCGCGACCGGACCGGCCGAGACGTACGGCTACACGGCGTCGAGCGCGGGGATCGTCCTGTACGACGGCGACAGGCAGGAGATCTTCACGCTCGTCCCCTGAGCGCCCGGTTCGCCGAGGGGCGCGCGCGCCGTCAGCCCGACTGCGTCAGCAGCCCGCGGAGCTGAGCGCGCAGCGGCTCGGGGCTCCGCTCCGCGCGCTCCGCGACGAGGCCGCGGTACGGCTTGCCGCCGACCGCGAGGAGCGAGCGGGCCATCGCGATGATCACGGCGTCCTGCTTCGAGAGCGCGCCGTTCGAGCGGAACGACTCCGGCGTGGGCTGGTCGCGCTGCGGCGTGAGGAGCTGCGCGAGCAGCGAGACCGCCGGCTGGCGGGCGGTGTCCGACGCGTGTCCGAGCGCGAGGGCGGCCGCGGCCCGCACCTCTTCGCTCGCGGGCACGCGGCGCGTGAGGATGGCCTGGAGGCGCGGCACGAGGTGCTCGTCGATGGCGCGGAGCTGACGGAGGCCGGCGATGCCGGCGACGCGGACGACGTCCTCCTTGCTCTGGACCATCGCGACGAAGACGGGCTTGGCGCGATCGCCCCAGAGCTTGATGATCGAGGCCGCCGCCGCGCGGCAGACGCCCGAGTGCGGCCAGCGCAGGAACTTGAGCACGACGTGACCGGCCGACTCGTCCCCGACGACCGGGACGCAGAGGAGCAGGTCCTCCGCGAGCTCGAGCGTCGCCGCGTTCGGCGCCGCCGTGGCGGAGATCTTCTCGAGCGCGGCCTTCACCACGGGCCACGCCTTCGGGCCGAAGTCCTTGAGCACCGTCACGAAGTGGGGGCGGACGGCGGAGACGCGCGCGAGCTTCACGCGCGCGCCGTAGAGGCCGTACGCCCCCGCGACGCCGCCGTGGACGAGCAGCCGCCGCGCCTTGTCGCGCGCCTCGGCCGGCCCGTGGAGGAGCTGCTCCGCGATCTGGACGAGGATCGCCGGATCGTCGAAGACGCGCAGGAGCTTCGTCGCGGACCACGCGCGCGAGCCGACCGCCGCGCTGCCCTCGGACGCGACGCCGCCCATCGTGCTCGACACGCGCCAGAGCGTGTCCACCTCGCCTCGCTGGGCGAGCACGCGGATGGCGCCCTCGAGCTTCTGCGCCGCCTGCGCGAACGCCTTCGGATCGGTGGTCTGCGCGAGGCGCGTCGTCCACGCGATCGTGTTCTGGACGAGACCGTCCGGCGTCGGGTCGGCCGGCGCGGCGCCGACGTTGCCCGGCTGCGACGCGTGCGCGTTGGCGTAGACGGGGCCGCGCTCGAGCCAGGCGGGCGCGTCGTCGTGCGCCGTCTTCGCGGTGAGCATCTCGCCGGAGCCGTTGTCGTCGGGGAGCGTCGGCAGCTTGCCGCGGGGGGCGGGCGCGAAGTCCTCGCTCGACGGCAGCTCGCGCATCGAGGGCGGGGTCGGCGACGCTTCGACGATGATGGGGTCGAGCAGCTCGCGCAGCGCCGCGCGGAGCTCGCGCATCGACTGCTGGCGGTCGGCGGGCTCCTTCGACAGCGCCTTCATGATGATCGCCTCGAGCAGCGGATCGACCGACGGATCGATCTTCGAGGGAGGCAACGGCGGCGTGTACTGGTGCTTGTTCAAGAGCTGCGCGGGGCGCTCGGCGATGAACGGCACCTGTCCGGTGGCGAGCTCGTAGAGGACGACGCCGCAGGCGTAGACGTCGCTCCGCGCGTCGAGATCGTCGGAGCGACACTGCTCGGGCGACATGTACTCGGGCGTGCCGGCGACGACGCCCTCGTCCTCGGCGGGGACGGCGCGGTGGAGCGCGATCCCGAAATCGCACACCTTGACGACCTCGATGGGCCGCCCGTCGTCGTCCTGGCTCGGCACGAGCACGAGGTTCTCGGGCTTGATGTCGCGGTGGACGATCCCGCGCGCGTGCGCGTGCGAGAGGCCCGCGCAGACCTGCATCATCACCGCGGCGATGCGCGTCCCGGGCAGCTTGCGCTCGCTCTCGAGCACGGTCCGGAGCTCGACGCCGTCGAGGTACTCCATCGCGAAGTAGAGCTGCCCGTCCGGCTCCTGCCCGAAGTCGATGACGCGCGTGATGTTCGGGTGGTCGAGGCGGCTCGCCGCGAGCGCCTCGGCGTAGAAGCGGCGGCAGAAGTCGATGTCGCTCTGGAACGACTCGTGGAGGACCTTCACCGCGACGGGCATCATCAGCTCGCGGTGGCGCGCCTTGTAGACCGCGCCCACGCCCCCGCGTCCGATGAGCTCCTCGATCACGAGCTTGCCGCCGGCGAGCGCGCGGCCGATCTTCGAGTCGTGCCCGTCCTCGGTGGGCAGCGGCCCCACGTACGAGAGGTCCTTCGTGTGGCTCTCGCTGAGGGCCATGCTCGTCTGCGAGCGCCGGCCCCGGACGACGCCGCCGTCCGTCGCCGCGCCGGCCGCGAGCGGCGCGTCGGCGCGCGGGTGCGTCACCTCCGCGTCGGGCATCGGCTCGATGCGGAGCGGGAAGCCGTCTTCCGTCGGCGGACCGAGCGGGTGAGCGACGTAGAAGAACGGCTCCGCGTGCGGCGTGTGCACCTCGAGGACGTGCGCCGTCGCGTTGACCGGAGCCGTCTCGAGCGGGACCCAGACGCGGCCCCCACGGAGCGCGGCGGCGTCGAGGACCTCTCGGGCGCCGTCGTCCGCGAGGTCCGCGACCAGCACCGGCAAGAAGTCGTCCGGGGGGAGCGTCTGCATGGACTCGACGGAGAGGATCTCACTCTCTCTCGCGCGCGGTCAATCGCCCGGTCTGCGGATCGTCCCCATTTCATTCGTGAAATGCGCATTTCGCGGTTGCGATGGATCCGCCGACTCACAGGGGTTGACGCGGTGTGTCTCGGGGAGTTCTGGCCGGTTGGCGGGCGCTCACGCTGTGCCGTGCGCGCGTGAAGCGTCACGAGATGTGAGACATCGTCCGAGGTCGGCGCGCGAACGAATCGAAGCCGTCTCGTTGCCTGCGGTTTGTCTACACGCGTATCCTCGTCGCTCGCTTCGCGATTCGGAGGAAGGCATTGATGGCGCGAGCTCCCGGCGACGTCCGCAACGATCGCAAGAACGCAGTCTCGAGGTTCTGTCTGACGATGGAGGAGCATCGACGGACCGAGGCCGGGCGGGTCCGTACGGCGCGTGAGATGGTCGATTTCTTCTTCCCGCGGGCGGACGGCGCGGCGGACGACCGGATCTTCCTCCACATCCCTCCCGAGGTCCGCGGCCCGATCATCTCGGGCTGGGGCATCCGCGGCGCGAAGTCCGCCGTCCGCGACACGGACGACAAGGTCCGTCAGGTCGTGGCCGACGCGCTCGCGGCGGGCGACGTCGACGAGGCCACCTTCGAGGAGGGCGTCAACGCGCAGACCCTCGTCGACTGGACGCCGCTGACCGATTGGTGGTCGTTCTGGCGCACGGGCAAGCTCACCGGCGTGGCGATCCAGAAGGCGCTGGCGGTCGGGCGCGAGCTCGGGCTCTTCGACGATCGCTGGTTCCTCCTCAACCTCGAAGGGCGCGGCGGCAAGCTCAAAGGGACCGACACGCTCTGCGACACGCTGTCGAAGGATCAGATCATCGGCTGGATGCGCAAGGTGCACGAGTCGGGGGACGGCTCGCCGGCCGGCCTCGTCGGCGCGCTCGGGTGGGAGACGATCCTCTCGAAGACCTCGCAGGAGGCGCTCCTGTTCGCGCTCGACGCGCTCGCGCGGAAGCTCGGCCTCGTCTCGCAGCACGCGATGCCGACGGAGATGCCCGGCGGTTCGGGCGACGACGTCGCCGTCCCGGAGATCCCCGGCCTCGACCCCCCGCGGATCGACGTCGCGCCCGTCGCCGATCGGCCGGCGCCCGACGGGCCGCTCGCCGAGGCCCGCGCCGCGATGATGTCGTCGCTCGCCGAGGACGTGAACGTGGGGGCGAGCTGGCCCGCCGTCGACGCGCGCGTCGCGCCGGCGCAGTCGGGGACGATGCTCAGCGCCGACGAGGCGCCGCTGTCGTTCCGCGACGTCGAGGCGGACACCGCGAAGCAAGACAAACCGAAGGCCCAGCCGCCGCCGGTCCCGTCGTCGTCGCGCAAGGGCGGCGCGCGCTGAAGCTCAACCGAGCTCGATGACGCGCAGCGCGAGGAGATCGGCGACGAGGTCGACGAGCTCGTCGTGCGGCAGCCCGCACACGTCGATGAGCGTCCGGACGCTCGTCTCCCCGTCGACGTGCGCGAGCACGAACCCCGCGCGGTGATCGAGCGGCAGGGCGAGCAGGTCCCGCTCGGCCATCACGCGCCGCGGTACGCAGCCCAGCGGCACGCGCGGCCGCGGCGTGGGGACGCCGTCCGCAGGCTCGTCGGCGACGAAGCCGGGCTCGCGCGGAGGCGCGCGCACCTCCACGCGGGACGCTTCGAGCTCGGCCGCGAGCTCGGAGCGTCGGCGAAGCTGACTCGTCGCGGCGTCGCCTTCGCTCGCCGTCGGCCGACCGCGATGGCGTGGGACCTTGCCGCTCTGCTTGGCGAGAGGCTCGCCGGTCGTCCGTGCGCCCTTCCGTCGATTCAACGATCTTCCTCTTCGTGAGCGAGTCGCGCCACCGACGCCGCGACCGAGCCTTCGATGATGATCCTCGGGCACCGGAGTCGTCAATCTCCCCAGAGCCGGTGCACGCTTTCGCTACATCGGCCACCGCGTCGCGGGCGCCGGCGCGGCTCCGTCGTGCCGCGCCGAGCGGCCGTCGGTCCCCAGCGCGAGCACGGGTCGGGATCGCTCCGATCCGGCGCGCCGCGCGTCGTCGGAGGCGTCCGGCGTCGTGAGGCGAAGTGCCTCAACCGCGTGCCTCGACCCGAGGCACGGGTGCTGCTTCTCGTCTCCAGGTGGCAGGAGCGGAGCATCCCGACTCGGGCAGTCATCCGGCGAGCGGAACGACGCGGACGCGCGCGGCCTCGAGCGTCTCGCTGACGCCGTCGCTGCCGGAGGCTGCGCCCTACGTCGTGAAGACCCGCAAATGGGCCCTCGTCGCGGTGGTGCTGCTCTCGTTCCTCGGCGCCGCCACCATCGCGGCTCCGCTCTGGATCGCCGTCGTGCTCGGCGTCGTCCTCGCCGTCTCCGCGCATCGACCCTACCGGATCCTCTGCCGGAAGCTCGGCGGGCGCGCGAGCTGGGCGGCGGGGCTCACGACCCTGGCGGCGGGGCTCCTCGTCGCGTTCGCGGGGTCGACGGTGCTCGTCGCGCTGGCGAACGAGCTCATGAAGCTCGTCACGCACCTGAACGAGCAGGGCAGCGCCGGATCCCTCGAGGGCGTCGTCGGGACGCACGCCGCGAACGCCATCTCGAACCTGGGCGTCGATACGGCGAAGCTCTACGCGTGGGCGCAGCGGGAGCTCGAAGCGGCCGCGACCTTCGCGGCGGCCACCACCGCGGTCGTCGTCCGGACGACGAGCGAGGCGCTGCTCGGCCTCGTCGTCGCGCTGATGACGATGTACTACGTGCTGATCGAGGGGCCCGGGATCGCGCGGCGCATCGAGCGCATCGCGCCGCTCGAGCCGCGCCACACGCGCGCGCTCCTCGTCGAGGCCCGCGAGGTCGCGCGCACGGCGTTCATCGGGACGATCGCGACCGCCGTCGTCCAGGGCGTCTTCGGAGGGATCGGCTACGCGGCGCTCGGGGTCCCGCAGCCGCTCCTCTGGGCCGCCGCCACCGCGCTCGCCTCGTTCCTCCCGGTCATCGGCACGCTCATCATCTGGGTGCCGATCTCCGGCTACCTCCTGCTGGAGGGCCACCCGGTCCGAGCCATCATCCTCGTCGCCTGGGGCGTCCTCGTGATCACGTCCCTCGCGGACTACGTCATCCGCCCGCGGATCGTCGGCGGTCGCCGTCACGGCCACCCCCTCCTCACGTTGATCGCGCTGCTCGGGGGCATCGAGGTCTTCGGGCTCGCGGGGCTCATCATCGCGCCGATCATCATGAGCGTGTTCGTCGCCGCCTTCCGGCTCTACGAGCGGGAGGTGCGCGCCGGGGGCGTCCCCGGGACCTGCGTCGCCGAGTCGCCGAACACGCCTTCGTGCGAGGAGCAGGCCTCCGCCGCGCGGTCGTCGCCCGCGACGTGACGGGTGCGGCGATCGTGCTCCGGTGGTGCACGTCGCCTCACCGCCGATCGGCGGAGCGGGGCGCCGCGGGGCCCGGTCCGAGCCGTGCTTGCTCCGATGACCCCGCGATCGATCGCGCTCCTGGCGACGCTGGCGGGCTGCGCGCTCACGTCGAAGGGCGACGTCCTCGCCGTCCGCTGGTTCGATCCCGAGACGTCGCGCCCGCGCCTCACGAGCGCTGCGGCCGGCGCGGCGGCGGGCGCCGGCCGGGCCGTCGAGCTCGGGCGCGTGACGTCGGGGCCGAGCCTCCGCGAGAGGATCGCATACCGCGACGACGCCTACGAGGTCGGCTACTACGACGACAAGCGGTGGACCGAGCGCCCCGAGGTCTACGTGCGCCGCGCGCTCGCCCGCGCGTTGTTCGAGGACCGCGGGATGCGCCGCGCGCTCGGCGGCCCGGCGCCGGTGCTCGAGGTCGAGGTGCTCGCCTTCGAGGAGCTCCGCGGCCGCGCGCCCGCCGCGCGGATCCGCCTCCGCGTCGTCCTCCACGACGATCGCGACGCCCTCCTCGAGCGGACCTTCACCGTGGATCGCCCGGTCCGCGCCGGCGCGCAGGGGTTCGAGGGGATCGTCGAGGCGATGGGCCGGGCGCTCGACGCGGCGGGCGAGGAGATCGCGGGCGCGACGGCGCGGGCGCTCGCGCGATGATCGAGGCAGGCCGCGCGGCGGCGCCCGCGTGTCCGCGGACGCCGGGGTCAGGCCGTGGGCTTCTTCGTGGGCGGGATCGACGCCGGGATCTCGCCCTGCGACGGCGGGCCCGCGTGGCGCGAGCGGAGCGTGCGCCGGATGAGGAGCTCGACGTCGTCGGCGTTCACCGGCTTGACGAGGAACGCGTCGGCGCCGATGGCCGACAGCCGCTGCCACTCGCGCGGGCCGCCCGCGGCCGTGAGGACGATGATGGGCGTGCGCTGGCTCGCGTCGAGCGATCGGAGCAGCAAGGTCAGCTTCGCGCCGTCGATCTCGGGCATCTCGAGATCGACGAGGACGACCGAGTACGGCTGGCTCTCGAACGCCGCCAGGGCCTCGACGCCGTCGCCGACCTGATCGATCTGCGCGTGGGGGAAGCGCGCGCGCAGCGACTCGCCGATGATCGTGCGCCAGTCGGGATCGTCGTCGGCGATCAAGATGCGCTCGGGCTCGCGCGTGCCGCCGTGCTCGGCGAGGAGCGCGCGCCGGAAGGCGCCCACCGACGCGTAGCGGCGGTGCGGGTCCTTCGCGATCGCGCGGAGGATGATCTCGTCGTACCCGGGCGGGAGATCGGGCCGGTGGGTGCTCGGCGGCGCCGGATCCTGCAGGACGTGCTGCGAGAGCACGTTCATGTCCGTGGCCCCCAAGAAGGGCGGACGGCCGGTGAACAGCTCGTAGGCGAGGCAGCCGAGCGCGTAGATGTCGCGCCGGTCGGCGAGATCCGGCCCCTCCTCTTCGGCGAGCGCCGCCTCGGGCGCCATGTAGAGCGCGCTGCCGACGACGACGTTCGCGCTCTCGACCGACTCGAGGATGCGCGCGACGCCGAGGTCGCCGACGCGGACGCGACCGCTGTCCTCGAGCAGGAGGTTGGACGGCTTGATGTCGCGGTGCACGGTCTGCGACGCGTGGATCGCCTCCACGCCGAGGCACGCCTGATCGAGGATGCGCACGGCCTCGTCGAGGTCGGGCGGCGTGTCCGCGGGGCGCGCGCGGAGCCAGTGCTCCACGGTGCGTCCCTCGACGTACTCCATCACGAAGTACGGCACCGAGCCGTGCTCGCCGAACGCGTAGACGTGCACCACGTTCGGGTGCGACACGCGCGCCATCGCCCGCGCCTCGTTGTCGAAGAACGTCCGCATCTCGGGGAACGCGAAGAGCTCGGGCTTGATCAGCTTGATCGCGACCCTCCGGTCGAGCCGCTCGTCGTGCGCGAGCGCGACGACACCCATGCCGCCGATGCCGAGCGTCCGCTCCACGCGGTAGGTGCGATCGACGACGTCGCCGGGCTTGAGGCCGACCGACGCCAGCGACTCGTCCACGGGACGCTCGACGACGGCGCTCACGGGAGGGTCGGGCCGCATCGGGCGCGATGGCTCCTCGACGATCGACGCCGGGGGATCCGTCGCCATCCATTCCGCGACCGTGGGCGCGAGGGCACGGATGACGGCCGCCGGATGCGGAGCCTTCGGAACGATCCGGTTGGCTCCCGGCGGAGACGGCCGGCGCGACGACGTGGCTTCGACGAGCGGCTGCGCCCCGCGCGTCTTCGCCGTCAAGACCGCTCGCCCCTCCGGACCGGTCCCTTTCATGAGAAAGCTCCTTCGCACGACCGCAGGTACGGCGCGCACCTCCGCGAGAGCACGTCGTGTACCAAGCCCAGGTTCAGCCGTTCCGCGGTGTCGCGGCGGCGGAAAGAAGCGTGAGGTCGCGCCGGCTCCTCGCCTGGGGCGAGGTCTCACCAGGCGAGCTGCGACCGGACGTCGCGATTCGCCGCAGGCACGCCGCGCGTCCCGTCAGAAGACGTTGAGCCAGCCGCCGAGCCCAGCGCTGACCCCGAGGTTGAAGAGCGAGGCGTCGTCGCTGCGCCTCGTCGTCGTCGCCCCCGTCGTCGACGAGACGGATCGGCTGCCCGAGATCGGGATGTTGATCACCGGCCCCACGTGGATGAAGAAATGCTCGAGCGGGATGATCGCGAACTGGGGGTCGAGGTCGAGCGAGAAGAGCGTGTCGGTGCCGCGCACGGTGGTGGTCGTGTTGCCTTGGGTCTGCTCGGTCGTCGCGCTGACCGAGTAGAACCCGAAGCCGACGCGCGGCCAGAAGGCGAAGACGTCGCCGAGTGGCAGGATGTAGCCCACCCGCGGCGCGAGGCCGATCGCGGTCGCGGTCGGAGCGTCGGACTCCTGCGACGTCCTCGTGGTGCCCTGGAGGTTCTCGTTCTCGTTCGTGCCGCCGAGCCCGAACCCGAACGCGATCGCCGCGCCGAGCGTGAGCTGGGGGATGATCGTGACGTCGAACGCGACGCGCGGGATCGTGTGGACGTTGACCGGGACGGCGAGGTCGTCGGAGTGCGCGAGGCTCCGGCCGAAGAGCAGCGAGAGCCCGCTCCCGCTCCGCGAGCGCGTGAGCTCGACGTTGTTCTCGGTCCTCGTGACCGAGGACGACGCGTAGTTGAACACCGGCACGAGGCGATCCGCGCTGAGGATGAGCTGCCCTTTTTCGCCGAAGCCGTTGGCGTGACCCGCCGCGCGCGCGTCCGAGGGAGAAGCGACGACGGCGGCCGCTGCGGCGGCGAGGACACTGGCGATCCCGAGGTTTGCCTTCATGCACGCGACGGTATCGCGCAGGGGCAGCCGACCTCAAGTACGACCCTCGCGTGGGAGGTGCACATCACGACGTGGTCACTCGCGTGGTCAGTGCACGAGTACCGCGCGCTCACACGACGCCGAGCTTCGCGTCGACGCTCGCCACGAGCGGGTACTCGAAGTCGCGGCCCTCGAGCGCCTGGAACGCCGCGTAGACGTGCACGGCGAGGAAGAGCGGGATCGCGACGCCGCACGTGGCGAAGCTCACGATCGTGCCGAGCGCGGACCACAAGAGCGCCTGCAGCGCCTGGCGCGACACGTAGGCGGAGCGATCGCGCTCGACGAGGTAGACGACGAGGGGCGCGAGGAACCACGCCACGCACGTGCCCGCGTGGGCGATCGCCGCGGCGACGCGTTCGTTGTGCGAGGGACCGGGGTGGGCGAGGAGGCTCGGCGTCGTGCTCATGGGAGGAGGTCGCGCGGCGCCCGCCGGAAATTTCACGCGGCCGCGCGCGGCCGCCTCCCGGCGCCTCGTTCCGATGACGCAGCGCGCCTCGGAATTACATCAAGGGTAAAACGAAATGTGTTTGGAATATTTGTCGAAAGCGGGCTCGACGTTCGAGAATAAGGGTCCACAATCAACGTCGAACGGTGATGGGGATGAAGTTCGGTTCCCTGGTTCATCCGCGGGGGCTCCGCGCGCGCGCCGCGCGCCGCGTCGGGCTCTTCGTCGTGGCAGTCCTCCTCGGGATCGCGTCGAAGGACGCGACGTCGTCCGCCTCCGGCGGCGACAAGCCGGCCGGCGCGGGGACGGAGCCGCCGCGCGCGTCCTCGACCTTGGGGGTCGGCGCGGACGCCCCGCGCCCGCCGTCGATCGGCGATCGGCTCGCGCCGTCGCTCTTGCCGGGGCCGGGCGCGGCGAGCGTGGACGCGAGCGACGCGCCCGCGACCCGCGAGTGGCAGCTCGTCCAGGGGCGCCACTGGCAGATCCGCGGGCCCGCCGGCGAGGAGCGCGCCGTGACCGACGCCCGCGAGAAGAACCGCGGGGCGTGCGCGCCGGGGATGATCGAGGTCGCGGGCAACATGAAGCGCCACTTCTTGCTCGACGAGCTCCAGATGCAGGCGTGCACCAACTGGATCGATCGCAAGTGGCCTCAGCGCTGCGCCGAGTACGATCGCGACAAGTGGCTCCGGCTGTCGAAGGACCTGCCGACGCAGCCGCTCCGTTTCTGCATCGACCGGTTCGAGTACCCGAACCGGAAGGACGAGTACCCGATCATCCTCGTGAGCTGGTACGAGGCGCGCGACGCCTGCGCGGCCGAGGGCAAGCGCCTCTGCACCGAAGACGAGTGGACGTTCGCGTGCGAGGGCGAGGAGGCGCAGCCCTACCCGAACGGCTACGTCCGCGATCCCGAGGCGTGCCTCAACGACCGCCCGTGGAAGCAGTTCGACGACGCGGCGCTCCGGCCGCGCAGCGGCGACAAGGCGAAGGACGAGCTCGACCGCCTGTGGCAAGGGCACCCGAGCGGCGCGCGCCCGCTCTGCAAGAGCCCCTTCGGCGTCTACGACATGACCGGCAACATCGACGAGTGGACCCGCTCCTCGATCGCCGGCGAGCGTCCGAGCGTGCTGAAGGGCGGCTACTGGGGGCCGGTCCGCACGCGCTGCCGCCCTGCCACCAAGGCCCACGACGAGTCGCACGTCTTCTACCAGCAAGGCTTCCGCTGCTGCAGCGATCCGACCTGAGCGCGCCTCGAGCCCGCGCCCCGATCGCGTAGGCCCGCCCGCGCCCCTCGCGCTCGAATCCGACGAGCCTCGCGATCCGTCCGCCGGGCGGGAGTGCCGCCGCCCGCGCTGGATGCTAGGTGGAGGGGCGTGAAGCGCCGGCTCTTCGTCGTCCTGTCCGCGTGCGCGCTCGTCCTCTCGACCGGCGCCGCGTGCGACAACGAGCCCGAGGGCGCGTGCGACGCCGACACGGACTGCCCGGAGGGCATGATCTGCCGCGAGGCGCGCTGCGGCCCCGTCGGCGCCGAGGCCGGGGCGCCCGACTCCGAAGCGCCGAAGGGCTGCGACGCCGACGGGCTCACGTGCAACGCCGCAGAGTCCTGCTGCTCGGGGCAGTGCGTGCACGGGCGCTGCGGCACGGCCGAGCCCGTCCCGACCTGCCGCGGCCTCTACGAGCTGTGCCTCGACGACTGCTGCGCCGGGCTGACGTGCACGTCGGGCACCTGCCGCTGAAGGACCGAGCACGATGCCAAGTCGTGCTCGGTCATCGCGGTCGTTTAGAGGGCCTTGCCCATCGCGGCGTAGCCCTTGTCGACGTAGACCGTCGTCGCCGTGATGCCGCTCGCGAGCGGCGAGCAGAGGAACGCCGCCGTCGCGCCGACCTCGCGCGCGGTGAGCGCCTCGGGCAGGGGGGCGTTCGCCTTCGTGTACTCGATCATCTCGCCGATGAAGCCGATCGCGCTCGCGGCGCGCGAGGCGAGGGGGCCGGCGCTGATGCAGTTGACGCGGTGGCCGTACTTGCGCCCGGCCTCGAACGCGAGGACGCGCGTGTCGCTCTCGAGCGCGGCCTTCGCGGAGCTCATGCCGCCGCCGTAGCCGGGGATCACGCGCTCGGCGGCCATGTACGAGAGCGACAGGAACGCGCCGCCCCTCCGCATGATCGGGCTGAAGCGCTGCACCATCGAGATCATCGAGTACGCGCTGACGCCGATCGCCCCGAGGTAGCCCTTGCGGCTCGTCTCGAGCAGGACGTTCTTCACCTCGGGCCCGTTCGCGAGCGAGTGCACGACGACGTCGAGCACGCCGTCGCCCGCCGCGGGCTCCGCGCCGAAGTCCTTCTTCAGCCGCTCGACGGCGGCCTGGATGCTCACGTCGCCGTGCTCCTTGTACCGCTTGTTCTCGCGGACCTCCTCCGGCATGTCCTCGAACGTGTCGAACTCGGCGTCGAGCGGGTAGACGCGCTCGAACTCGAGCTTGCCGCCGCCGGGCATCGCCAGCGACTCGTCGAGCTTCCCGCGCCGGAGCAGCGTCTGGAAGATGCCGAGCGCCGGCGGCCAGGTGCCGACGCAGACCGACGCGCCGGCCTCGGCGAGCGCCTTCGCGATGGCGAAGCCAAAGCCGCCGTCGTCCGCGACGCCGGCCACGAACGCGCGCTTGCCCGACAGGTCGATGTTCAGCATGGGCCGGACCATGGCGCCTCCGCGCCCTCGCCTCAACGGAAAAATGGCGCCGCGGCGTCCTCGCTCGCCGCGGTCGGTCGATCGCGCCGCCGCGCCGCCGTCGGCGAGTCAGATCGTTGGAGGTCCAACGAAATGCGAACGCGCGGCTACAGCGCGTGGTTTGTTGCAACGCCCCGCCGGGGACCCCACGGAAGCGCCGACTCCTGAGATAGAGTGGGCGCCGCATCATGAAGCCCGCTCTTCGTGTCTTCCGTTGCCTCACGTCCTCCCTCGTCGCCGGGGCGCTGACGCTCATGGCCTCCGCGGCGCGCGCGGAGTTCCCGACCCTCGAGGTCGCCATCCAGCGCGCGCGCGTGCAGGCCGTCGTCGTCGCCGACGCCGAGGGCGAGCTCGGCGCGGCGCGCGGTCAGCTCGCAGGCGCCCGCGCCAGCGCGTTCGGCAACCCGTACACCGACGTCCAGGTCGACCGTCCCTTCTCGAACTACGAGGGCGCGGGGCGTCAGGTCCAGGCGCTGACCTTCACGTACTTCCCCGTCGACGTCGCGGGCCAACGCGGCAAGCGCATCGACGAGGCCGAGCGCCTCATCGAGTGGAGGAAGATCGGCCTGGTCGACGCGCGCGCGATCGCGACCGGCGACGTGGTCGCGGCGTACGGCGAGTACGTGGTGAGCTCGTCGCGCGTGAGGGAGGCCGAGAGCGGCGAGACCACGGCGCGCGAGGAGGCGAAGTACTTCCAGGGGCGCTTCGACGCGAAGGACACGACGCTCTACGAGAAGAGCATCGCGGAGGCCGAGGTCGCGCGCTGGGTGCAGTCGAGGGCGGAGGCCGAGCTGCGCGTCGCGAACTCGCGGGCGCGGTTCGGTCAGCTCACGGCGCTCCCGGATCCCGACAAGCCGCCGCCCAACGCGAGCCTCCTGCCGCCGCCGCTCCGCGGTCCTTGGGACGACGCCCACGTGGCTCGCGTGGTCGACCGCGCGCCGATCGTCTCGCGCCTCGCGGCGGAGCGGACCTACTGGGACGCGTCGATCGCGCGCTACGAGCGCGAGAAGATCCCGGCGGTGTCGTTCGAGCTTTTGGCCGGGCGCGGCAGCCAGGGAGAGGCGCGCTTCGGCGGCGGCGCGGTCATTACGCTGCCCGTCACCCGCAAGTTCCAGGGCGAGATCGCGCGGGCCGAGGCCGGTCGGACCAACGCGGCGCGCCGCCTCGAGCTCTTCCGTGGCGTCGTGAACGCGCGCCTCCGTGCCGCCCGCGATGCGATCCAGTCCGTCACCAAGGCGCTGGAGGAGCTCGACAAGAACGGGATCCCCGCGCTCGAGCGCGCCGTGGAGGCCTCGGTCGACGGTTTTCGAGCGGGTAAGATCGACCTGACGCGTGCGATGCTTGCTCGACGTGACCTCGCGATCGCCCGGGCCCGCCGCCTCGACCTCCTGGAGGCGTCCTGGCGCGCGTACGCCGACCTCGTGAACTTCACCGGAGACCTGCCTTGACGAGAGCCCCGCACCCGGCACCTTCCGCCCTCGCGCTCCTCGCGACCCTCGCGGTCGTCGGCTGCGACAGCTGCACCAAGAAGGAGTCGAAGACGCCGGCGGCCGCGAGCGACGCGGCGGTCAGCGGTCCGGTCATCGTGGCGGCCGACGGGACCAAGATCCCGTCGGCGGGCGTCATCACCGAGGAGCTCGCCAGCCGGGTCGGCGGTCCCATCCCGAAGAGCGGCAAGATCAAGGCGGCGACGCCGATGGCGGTCACGTGCAAGAGCGCGGGGCAGCCGGTGAGCCCGACGATCTTCGGCATCGCGTGGGCCGACACCGACAAGGACATCGGCGCCACCGCGCACCGCTGGGGCGGCAACACGACGTCGCGCTACAACCCGAAGCTCGGCAACGCCTGGAGCACCGCCAACGACTGGTTCTGGGAGAACATCGAGATCGACTCCTGGGAGAAGTTCGTCGCCAAGGCCGCGGACAGGGGCGGCCGCGCCGCGATCACCGTCCCGATGATGGGCTGGGTCGCGAAGGACACCGAGAGCTGCGCGTTCTCGACGAAGCTGTTCCCCGACCAGGACAAGACCGATCCGCACCGCGCCCACTGCGGCAACGGCAAGAAGCCCGACGGAAAGTCGCTGCTCGATCCGCCGAAGGATCCGTCGGCGTGGCAGACGCGGATCACGCCCGAGGACGTCGGCGCGTGGGTCGCCAAGATCAAGGCGGCCGACCAGAAGCGCGGCAAGCGCGTCGTCTACCAGTACATCCTCGACAACGAGCCCGCGCTCTGGGACTCGACCCACCGCGACGTCCACCCCGAGGGCATGACGTACGACGAGCTGCTCGAGAAGACGATCGCGTTCGGCACCGCCGTCCGCAAGGCCGACCCCGAGGCGATCATCGCGGGCCCCGCGGAGTGGGGGTGGCCGGGCTACTTCTACAGCGGCAAGGACGCGAAGGCGGGCTTCCGCCTCAAGCCCGATCGCCGCGCGCACGACGACCAGCCGCTGCTCGCGTGGTACCTGAAGAAGCTCTACGAGCACGAGAAGAAGACGGGGGTGCGCGTGCTCGACGTGCTCGACGTCCACATCTACCCGCAGGCCGACGGCGTGCAGCACGGCGACGAGGAGGGCGGCGACGGCGGCGGCAACACCGACCGCGCGACGAACGACCTCCGCTATCGGACGACGCGCTCGCTCTGGGACCGCGAGTACGTCGACGAGTCGTGGATCGGCGAGCAGAGGGTCGACGACAACGAGAACGGCCGCGTCTACCTGATCCCGCGGATGAAGGAGCTCATCGCGAAGAACTACCCCGGGCTCGGCTTCCAGATCGGCGAGTACAACTTCGGCGCCGAGCACCACCCCGCGGGCGCGGTGGCCCTCGCGGAGGCCCTCGGTCGCTTCGCCCTCCACGGCGTCAGCCACGCGTTCTACTGGACGTACCCCAAGAAGCCGAGGCCGGCGTACTGGGCGTTCCGCGCCTACCGCAACTACGACGGCGAGGGCGGTCGCTTCCTCGACACGATCGTCCCGTCGAGCTCGCCGAGCGGCACGTCGCTCTACGCGTCGCGCGACGAGAGCGGCAAGAAGTGGGTGCTCGTCGCGATCAACTTCAGCGCCGATCGCCCGTTCGACGCGAGCATCGCGCTCGACGGCTGCGCGGCGCCGTCGGGGCTGCGCTCCTTCGTCTACACGGGGGCGCCCACCGGGATGACGAGCGGCGAGGCGAAGATCGAGGGGACCAGCGTCAAGGCGAAGCTCCCGCCGACGTCGATCAGCGTCTTCGAGCTGACGCTTCCCTGACCGTTCTCTACACGTAGGTGGCGCGCGGTGTGCGGCGGCGCGGGTGGGCGCGCCGTCCAGCGAGGCTGGACTTCCCGCGCTCCGGCTCATTCGCCATCGGTTTGTCGCGCGCGTCGTGTAGAGTTCGAGGCGGTCGATGAACGTCAGGAAGCGCCTGCCCGCGGACCCGCACGACAACCCGACGCGCAAGGTCGAGTCGATGTCCTCGATCGCCGCCGAGCTCTTGCTCCAGGAGCAGGAGGCCGGCTTCGACGAGGGATCGGGCCGGCGGATCCGTTCGAGCCCGCCGCCGGCGCGCGAGTCCTCGTCGGAGCCGTGGCGCCCGAGCGCTCCGCCGCCGCTCGTCGGCCCCGCGTCCACGACCGGCAGGGCCGCGCGCATCGCGGCGCTCGCCGGCGGCGCCGTCCTGCTCGTGCTGCTCACCGTCGTCGCGACGCTCGTCGCCGTGCGCTGACGCGGGCGTCGCCGTCCTGCTCACCGTCGTCGCGACGCTCGTCGCCGTGCGCTGACGCGGGCGTCGCGCCGGCGCCGCTTCAGGCCGCCTTGGCCTCTCCGCTCAGCTCGGCGAGGAGCTCGTCGAGCGCTTCGCCGAGCGCGCCGGCGAGGCGTGTCGGGATCGCCGACGAGTCGGCGAGGAGATCGCGGAGCTTCGTCGCGGCGGACTTCAGCGCCTTCCGGTTCGACTCGCGCTTGGCGGCGTCGCTCACCGGGAAGAGCGTGTCGTTGTAGAGGCGCGCGACCTTCGCGACGGGCACGCCGTCGTCGAGGATCTGCTTGCGCACGTCGACGAGCGCCTCCTTGGGGATCGTGTCGTCCTCGGCGGCCTTCTCCTCGACGCGCCGCAGGTAGTCGATCGCCTGGTAGCTCGGGAGCGCCTCGAGCGGATCGCGCCGGAGCACCTCGGGCGCGCGCTTGTGGAGGAACATGTAGCTGCCGGTCAGCTTCTCCACGGTGTCCGCGCGGAGCTTCAGCTCCGTCTTCGTGTACGTCTCGAACGAGTCG
The DNA here is from genome assembly GCA_019637105.1 of Labilithrix sp. GTDB lineage: Bacteria > Myxococcota_A > Polyangia > Polyangiales > Polyangiaceae > Labilithrix. The sequence continues at coordinate 44,003 of JAHBWF010000014.1, read as the reverse complement.
TAGCCCCACCGCTCCCACGTCCTCTGGCGCTTCACCTCGGTGAGCGCCTCGCCGAGCTCGAGCCAGCTCGACTTGAAGCGACGCGTGAGACGGAGCGCGTTGGCGCGCTGGGGGTCGTCGGCGTGCTGCTCTTCGAGCGCCGCGAGGGCGCGATCGACGTTCGTCTGCTCCATGGTGCCCCGCGCTCTACGGGCCGCTCGCCGCGCGCGCAAGCCGTCGCGGTCGGACAAGCTGTGGAGATCTTCGCGGCGCCCGTGTGCAGGCTTTGTGGAGACGCGCCGCGGGGCGAGCGGGCGCGGCGTCGGCGACCGCGCGAGGAGCGCGCCGCCGCGCGCCGCGGGGGAGGGCGCCGGGTGTGGAGAGAGAAATTTCTCCACACCCGAAAGAAAGCGGCGTCCGCGCCGCGGCTCGCGGGCCCTGCGACGGAGGCGAGCGCGAGCCGGGCGGAGGAGCGGCGGTATAACTTCGACCGGCATGCGCACGCTCGTCTGGTTTCGGGGCAAGGACCTGCGCGTCGCCGACCACGCGCCGCTCGCCGAGGCGGCCGCGGCCGGCGAGGCGATCCCGCTGTTCGTGCTCGATCCGTACTTCTTCGCGCCCGAGCGCGCGCGAGAGATCCCGCACCGGATCCAGTACCTCCTCGAGTCGCTCGCCGAGCTGGCGCGATCAATCGAGAAGCTCGGCTCCCGCCTCGTCGTCGTCCGCGGCAAGAGCACGGAGGTCGTGCCCGAGCTCGCGCGCGAGCTCGAGGTCGATCGCGTCGTCGGCTATCGCTGGACGGAGCCGATCGGCAAGGAGCGCGATCGGCGCGTGACGAAGGCCCTCGCCGAGATCCCGTTCGACCTCTACGACGGCGAGACGCTCGCGACGCCGGGCGGGCTGCTCACCGGCTCGGGGGCCCCGTTCGCCGTGTTCACGGCGTACGCGAGGGCGTTCGCCAGGACCGTCGAGGTCGAGGCGCCGAGGCGCGCGCCCCGATCGCTGCCGCCGCTCCCGAAGCTACCGCGCCGGCTCGGCGCGCGCGAGGTCGCGGTGCCGAGCCCCGAGGACCTCGGCGTCACGCCGAACCCGCGCGTCGTTCGAGGCGGCGAGGCCGCGGCCCGCGCGCGCCTCCGCGCGTTCCTCCGCGGCCCGGGCCCGCGCTACGACGTCGGGCGCGACCTCATGGGCGAGGCCGGGACGAGCCGCGTCTCGCAGGACCTCAAGTTCGGCACGCTCAGCGCGCGCACGGTCTGGAGGCACGCGGAGGAGGCGCTCGCGGAGCACCCGAAGGCGCGCCGCGCCTACCTCAACGAGCTCGTGTGGCGCGAGTTCGCGTACGACGTGCTCGAGCACAGGCCGGAGGTGCTCACCGAGCCGTTCAAGCGCGCGTGGCGGCGGTTCCCCTGGCGCGAGGACGAGGCGGGCTGGCGCGCGTGGGTCGAGGGCACGACCGGCTACCCCGTCGTCGACGCCTCGGCGCGCCAGCTCCTCACGGAGGGCTTCGTCCACAACCGCGCGCGCATGATCTCCGCGAGCTTCCTCGCCAAGCACCTGCTCGTCGATTTCCGCCGCGGCGAGGAGCACTTCATGCGCTTCCTCACGGACGGCGACTGGGCCTCGAACGATCTCGGCTGGCAGTGGTCGACCGGCTGCGGCGTGGACGCGCAGCCGTGGTTCCGCGTCTTCAACCCCGTCCTCCAGGGGGAGAAGTTCGACGCGCGCGGCGACTACGTCCGGAGGTGGCTCCCGGAGCTCGCGTCCCTCGGCGATCGCTGGATCCACCAGCCGTGGGAGGCGCCCGAGGCGGAGCTCGCGCGCGCCGGCGTCGCGCTCGGCGAGACCTACGCCCGGCCGATCGTCGATCACGCCTTCGCCCGCCAGCGCTTCCTCGCGGCCGTCAAGGGCCACCTCGGCTGATCGGCGGCCCGGGCGGCGAAGCTCCGACGTGACCGTGGCGCGGCGGCCGCAGGCTGCCTACGATGCGGACATGCTCCCCGAGCAGCCCGCCTCCAGCTACGCGAACGATCCCGCGACCGCGACCGTCGTCATCGTGACCGAGCCGACCCGGCCGAACCTCCACGGTGACCTCCCCGCCCGGCTCCTCCTCGACGCGGCGAGCCACCTCGTCGGGCTCGACGTCGCCCCCGACTCGCCCGAGCGCGTGATCGTCATGCTCGGCCCGCACGAGAAGGTCTCCCGCACGGAAGAGGTGCGCGTCCACATCGAGCACGGCGGCAGCTCGTTTCGCCTCCAGGGCCACGCGGCGAAGCTCGTCACCCCGGGCGCGAACCCGTACGTGTTCTGACGCGCGCCCGCGCCCCCTCGTCCGCGCGCGGAGCCGCCTCGCCGTCGGCGGTCAGCTCGGGCCGGGGCGACGGCTGCTGGCGGGCGGGAAGAACGTGTCGGGGCGGATGAGGATGACGGGCTCGTCGTCGATGGTGACGACCTCGAGCCCGTCGTCGGGGGACGTCGGGCAGAGCCGCGCCGCGCCGACGCGCGAGACCGAGCCCCCGACGACGATGGGGTAGTCGTCGCCGTCGCGCGAGAGCACGAGGTACGCGAGCGTCGCGGACGAGTGGCCCGAGTGCGTGCGGCCGTGGCCCATCAAGGCGGCGGGATCGATCGCGTCCGGGCGTCGCTCGGTCCGCACGGTCCAGGTCGTCGGGACCGCGAAGACCAGGCCCGGCTGCGTCGACGGCAGCCGATGCACCTCGACGATGCGGCGCGACAGCGGCAGCCGGAGCGCGACGGTGACGCCGACGTGGCGCTTCGACTCGAGCGTGATCGTCCCGCCGAGGCGCTCGATGGTCGCGCGCACGGCGTCGAGGCCGATCCCGCGCCCGGAGATGGTGCTCACCGACTCGCGGACCGAGAAGCCCGGGGCGAAGGCGAGATCGAGGAGGGTCGCGTCCGGGGCGGCCAGGGCGTCCTCCGGCGAGAGCAGCCCGAGCTTCTCGGCGCGGCGGCGAATGGCGTCGAGATCGATGCCGTCGCCGTCGTCCTGGACGGTCAGCCCGATCGAGTCCCCCTCGACGCCGAAGCGCACGCCGATGTTCCCGCGACGGGGCTTGTTCGCCGCGACGCGGGCGTCGGGCGCCTCGATCCCGTGATCGACGGCGTTGCGGAGCGTGTGCAGGAGCGCGCCGTGGATGGTGTCGAGGATCTCGACGCCGACCTTGACCTCGGGCCCGTCGATCGAGACGTCGATCTCCTTGCCGAGCTCGACGGCCAGGTCCTTCGCCGAGGCCGCGTGACGGCGCACGAGCGGCATCAGCGCGACCGCGTCGAGCTGCGCGAGCTCGCCGGCGAGGATCTCCCAGGCGCGGCGGAGGCGCGGGCTGTTGGACGCGAGCAGCTCGAGGTACACCTGGGTCGCCGCGCTCCCGAGGCGCTGACGCACCGCGAGCGAGATCTTGCCGCCCTCCGTCGGGCGCATCGTGTACGCGCCGCTCGAGTCGGGCGTCTCCGACTGCCGCGGCCACTCGACGAGGACCTCGTCGATCTGCTTGAGGAAGCCGTTGATGTCGATCCCGCCCTGGGACGCGCCGGCGCGCTTCCGGAGCAGCATGCGGATGAACTGGATCGCCATCGTGGCGAGGACGTCGACGTCCTCCGTCACGCGGTAGCGCCGGCGGCGCGCGGCCAAAAGGAGGTCCTCGAGGCGCTGGGTGATGAGGACGACGTCCGCGAACCCGACGAGGCGCGCCTCGCCCTTCAGCGTATGGACGTCGTGGAACAGGTCGCGCTCGCCCTCCGCCGTGCCGACGCGCTGCGTGAGCGCCGCCCACGCGGTCTCGATGCGCCCGAGACGCTCGATGCTCGCAGCCCGGAACTGGGCGACGATGCTGGTCGGGAGATCAACTGCCGCCACGATTGGGCTTCGACTCGATGTGGACGAGCTCGATCGCGAAGCACGAGAGCGCCTGCAGGCTCCTCCTCTGCCAGGCCTTGGTGTCGTCGGAGTAGAAGCGGAGCCGGTACTGCTGCTCCGTCTCGAGCTCCTGGATCTGCTCGAGCCAGACGACGAACGCCTTGAAGCAGGAGGAGTTCACGAAGTCGCAGTCGCGGAAGTCGACCGACACCTCGGGGACGCCGAGACGGAGCGCCTCGGCGTGCACGCGCCCGAGCATCGCCTCGATCGCCCCCTGAGACCGCGAGTCGGCGCTCCCCGCGAACTGCAACGAGAGGTTGCCGTCGAGGTAGCTCGATGCGGCACGCAGATCGTTTGCGTCGATGCGAGGGATGTCGACAGCGGTCATCGTGACTCCGTGAGTTGCGGTTCTGGGCGCGGTGGGAAGCGACCCTCCGCCGTCAGGACGAGGGTGTCGCCTTCGATCGAGTACGAGAGCGCCAGGTCGGCCTCGGCGCGGATCCGACGCAGTCCGAGGCCGGAGCCGCCGTCCGTGCGCTTGGCCGCTCGGCGAACGAGCTGGTTGTAGAGGTCCATCGGGTCCGGCGCGGTCACGACCTCGTCGAGCGCCCGCCGGACCTTGGAGAGGCGCTCGTCGGTGGCGCGGTTGGTCGTCCGGATCGTGACGAGGAACTGGCCGTTCACGCGGTGCAGCGAGACCACGAGCTCCGAGCGGTGGTCCGACGAGTAGTGCACCGCGTTCTCGAGCATCTCGTGGGTCGCCATGCCGAGCCGGTGGCTCGCGTCGCGATCCTTGAGGAGCTCGTCGTAGAAATCGCTCACGAAGCGACGAACCGTCGAGACGAGCGCGACGCTCGGGGCGAAGCGCAGCTCGAAGAGGGCATCGTCGCTCTCAGGACACTCGGCCCTCATCCAGCTCGAATGCTAACCGCCAATGAGGCGTATGACCATCCCTGACGGGGACGATTAGGCGATTCCAACATTTTCAACGGATTAGGGCGCCTCGGCGCCCGGGTCCCCGGCCCCGGACCGCCGGAACCGCACGCCGACGACCGTCCCGTCGTCCTCCAGGGCGCCGCCGTCGAGGAACTCGGTCACCGCCGCGACGATCCGCTCGCCGGCCAGCCCGCCGCTCCGGTGGGCGTCGAGGATGACCGCCTCGAGGCGCTCCTCGCCGAACTGCTCGTTCTGCTTCCGGGCCTCGACGAAGCCGTCGGTGAACAGGTACACGGCGTCCCCGTCCGCGAGGGAGGTCTCGCTGACCGTGTACTTCATCCCGGCCCTGAGGCCGAGGAAGGCCCCGCCCCCCTCGAGGAACGTCGCCTCGCCCGCCCGGACGACGCAGACGGCCGGGTGCGCCGCCGAGGCCACCAGCACGCGGCCGCTCGTCAGGTCGACGTCGACGCAGGCGGCCGAGAAGAGCATCTCCGCGCTCCGGTAGGTGTGTGCGATGGTGTCGTTGAGCGCGGCCAGCAGGAGGGCCGGATCCGGGGCCGAGTGGCGGACGGCCTCGTAGCCGCTCTTGATGAACATCGTCGTCAGCGAGGCGCGGACCCCGTGCCCCGTGGCGTCCGCGACGAAGAGGCGAAGCTTGTCGCCGTCGAGCGAGACCGCGTAGAGGTCGCCGCCGACGAGCCCGAGCGGCTGATAGACGACCTCGACGGAGGCGTGGGGCACCTCGGGAGGCTCGCCGAGCATCTTGCGCTGGAAGAGGCGGGCCTCCTCGAGGTCCTGCTGGATGATCGCGTCGCGGGCCTCGACGTCGCGCAGGAGCCCGACGAGCTCACGCTCCTGGATCTCGAGCACCGCGAGCTCCTCGGCGCGGAGCCGCGTGATCATGCGGGCCGCGAGCGCGCTCTCGACGTCGAAGACGAGCTCGTCGAGCATCTCCTGGTCGAGCGACGTCCCCGCGACGAGGACGATCCCGATCAGCTGCTCGGGCGAGCCGCGCAGCGCGAGCACCACCCGGTCGCCGGGCTCGCCCGCGAAGGCCTCGAGGATCCCGGCGTCGCGCAGGACGGCGGACGTCTCGAGATCGGCGACGAGCGGCTCCGTGCGCTCGATGCTCTCGGGGAGGCCGGTCGCGTCGGGCGCGGGCGCGAGGAGGTCGAGCGGCGCCTCGTCCTTCTCGGCGCAGTAGATCGCGAAGCGCGCGAGGCCGAGGACGTCGAGCGCGAAGCGGCGCGCCAGGGCCGCGATCTCCGTGGCGTCCTCGGTGACGCGGAGGGTCCGACGCAGCGCGCCGAACGCGCGGAGCCGCCGGAGCTTCGCCGCGAGCTCGCCGGTACGCCCTGCCTCTTCTTCCCCGAGCGCGTTCATTCAGCGGATGAACTTGCGGAGGACGACGCGGGTGCCGCGCTCGGGACTGCTGTCGATCTCGAAGAAATCCACGAGCCGCTTCGTGCCGAGGAGCCCCTTTCCCATCCCGGTCTTCGACTTGTAGGTGCCGCTGAGGACGAGCTTCACGTCCGCGATCCCCGGACCGTTGTCCGTCGCGACGACCTCGATGCCGGCTCGCGGCGCCGAGAGCCGGCGGAGCGAGATGTTCCCGGTCTTCGCGTAGGTGAAGATGTTGCGCGCGAGCTCGCTGATCGCGGTCGCGACCTTGACCTGATTGATCTCGCTCAGCCCGAGCTCGCGGCACATGTCGCGCCCGGCCCCGCGAGCGCGGACGATGTCGCCCTCGATTTTGATCGCGATGTCGAGCGCGTCGGACGCCGTCGTCGTCATCCGATCACCGCCGCCGTCGTCGCGCGGGGGGCGCGACGCCCGCCCCGCGAGCTCGCGTCATGACGGGACAAGAACACAACGCGCAGTGGTTCGCGTATCGTCGTCGAAGAGTGACCACGCAAAAGATCCTTCTCGTCGATGACAGCGCGATCGTCCGCGCCGTCGTGGTTCATGCGCTCTCGGCGCGCGGTCTCGAGGTGAGCACCGTCGTCGACCCTCGAGACATCGAGGCGGCCGTCGCGCGGGAGAAGCCCGACCTGCTGCTCGTCGACGCGACGTACCCCGGCGTCAGCGACGAGGAGCTCGTCGCGGCGATCTCTCCGCACGTCGACGCGCTCCCCGTGCTGATCTTCTCCGATCGCGCGGAGGAGGAGGTCGGGACGCTGGTCCGGCGGAGCGGCGCGCGCGGCGCGGTCCCGAAGGACGGCGCGACGCTCGCCGATCGCCTGACGCCTTTCCTGAAGAAGCACGGGTAGCTCGTCTCCGTCCGGTCAGCGTCCGACGTCGTCGTTCTGGGAGTACTCGAGCAGCGCGGCGCTGCTCGGCGGGGCCGTCGTCTTCCGGTTCATCGCGGTCATCGCGCTGATGAGGCAGTTGGCGATCATCTGGGCGGGGAGCGCGCGCGAGGCGGCGCCGCTCTTGAGCGCGGCCGCGGGGAGCTCCGCGATCGCCGCCGAGCTCGGGCTCTCCGCCAGCGTGAGCGCGCCGGCGGCGCGCATCGCGGCGAGGCCCTCGAGCCCGTCGTCGCCCGAGCCCGAGAGGATGACGCCGACGGCGTCGGGGCCGTACGTCTCGGCGATCGAGCGCATCATGACCGTCGCCGAGGGGCGGTGCATCGCGTACGGCTCGGCGTGCATCCCGACGACGACCCCGCGCCGCGGGAAGTACACGTGGGCGTCGTCGGAGCCGGACATGAGCACGTCGCCGGGCACGCAGTCCTTCGGCATCGGCTCGACCATCGTGATCCGCAGGGGCGTGAGGCCCTGGAGGTACTTGGCGAACGCGGGGCCGAACTTCTCCGGCATCTGCTGGACGATCACGATCGGCGCGCCGAAGTCGTCGGGCAGCGCCTGCAGGATCGTGGCGACGGCCTTCGGCCCGCCCGTGCCCGACGCGATCGCGACGAGCGAGAACGGCGGCGCCTCGGGCAAGGGCGGCGTGCGCGTGGACCCTTGATCGTCGCGCTCGTCGGTGTGGAGGAAGACGGGCACGCCCGCGAGCGTCCGGACCTGCCGCCGGAGGCGGGTCATGCTCGGCGTGTCGCCGATCGACGGCTTCGCCATGAAATCGAGCGCGCCGAGCTGGATCGCGCGGAAGCCGATGTCCGACTCGGGGCCGAGGCGCTCGCCGGTGACGACGAGGATGGGCACCGGGCAGCTGTGCATCACGCGCTGGATGGTCTCGAGGCCGTTCGGCCCCGGCATGTCGATGTCCATCGTGACGAGATCCGGCTTGTGCTCCTGGATCTTCGGCACGGCCTCGAAGCCGTTCACGGCCTCGCCCACGACCTTGATGTCCCCGTCGGCCTCGAGGATCTTGGTCAGGATCATCCGCGAGAGCGACGAGTCGTCGACGATCACGACGCGGATCATCCGCCGTTCTCCACCGCTTGAATGGCCGCCCGCAGGTCGGCGACGAGCCCGACGAGGCGTCCGTGGTCGCTCTCCCGCGCGGCCTTCTCGGCCACGCGCGCGACCTCGGCCACGTCTTCGTAGGCGAGCATGCTCGCCTCTCCCGAGAGGCAGTGCAGCTCCGACGCGGCCGACCGGAGCTCGGCGACCTCTCCACGGTCGACGAGCTCGGTGATCCGGCTGTGGCGCTGCCAGGCCATCTGCAGGAACGGCGCACGGAACGTTTCCCGCAATTCCATGGAACTCACCTTATCACAGGAAACGGCCGTCTCGACGGGACGGTACGAGTCGTGCGAACGTAGCCGGCGAGGATCCATGAGCGACAGCGACCGCCTACCCGTGATCAACGTGTGGAATCACGTCCTCGTCCCGCTCCAGGGCGAGATCAGCGACGCGATCGCCGAGCGTCTCGTCGATCAGGTGCTCGACACCATACGGGACACCGGCGCGGAGGGGCTCATCATCGACCTGACGGGCATATGGATGGTCGACAGCCACCTCTGCGCCGTCCTCTCACGGCTCGCGGCGTCGGCCCGCCTCATGGGCGCGCACAGCATCATGTGCGGGATGAACGCCCAGGTCGCCGTCACGTTGCAGACCATGGGCATCGACATGAGCGTGGTCCGCACGGCGCTCACCCTGGAGGAGGCCTTCAAGTCGCTCGGGATCGGCCGCCTCGACGGAAAGCGCTCGACGCCGGGCGTCGGCGGGGCGAAGCGTAGCCGCGTCCGGCCCTCGAAGGAGGGCGCGCGGGACCCCAAGTAACGCGGCGCGCCCGCGCTCGAAAGGCAGAAGACAATCTTGGCTTCCACGATGTTGCATGCGAGGCTCGAGGGCCCGATGACCCACTGGAGGATCCGCCATGGCCGGGGTGACTGAGGACGAGCTGGCCGACCCGATGCTCGAGCGCATCGCCGACGTTCTCCTCGTCGTGGCCGACGTGGGGAGCGGCGACTACACGACGCGCCTGCGCAGCGATCTCCCCCCGGATCACCCGGTCTCGACCCTCTACGAGGGCATCAACCAGATGATCGGCTCGCTCGCGGCGGAGCAGCAACGGAGCGCGACGTACCAGCGCGAGCTGGAGGAGAAGCTCGCGATGATCGAGGTCCAGCGCGCGGCGATCCGCGAGCTGTCCACGCCGATCATCGAGGTCTGGGAGGGCGTCCTGTGCCTCCCGGTCGTCGGCGTCCTCGACAGCACGCGCAGCGCGGAGATGACCGAGGCGCTCCTCAGCGCGATCGTCGAGAAGAAGGCGGACTGCGCGATCATCGACATCACCGGCATCCAGGTGATGGACACCGGCACCGCCGACCACTTCCTGCGGATGGCGCGCGCCGTCCGCCTGCTCGGCGCGAGCTGCCTGCTCACCGGGATCAACCCGGCGATCGCCCAGACGATCATCCACATGGGCGTCGATCTGAGCGGCATCGTCACGCACCGCACGATGCGCAACGCGCTCCAGCGTTACATCCAGCGGTTCCTCGACGAGCGGGACGACGAGAGCGACGGCCGCTGAGCCACCGAGCGGGAAGGGCGAGCCGCGCTCGACCCGTTCGGCGTCTCCTCGATCCCGAGGAGGCGGCCGGTCAGGGCTTGGCCTCGAGGGCGGCGCGGAGGGCGCGGTTGGCGGCGCTCTCGAGCGTCGCGTCGCCCGTCTTCGCGAGGAGCGACTGCACCTGCTTCTTCAGCGTCGACGGGGAGACGTCGCGTCGTTCTGCGATCTCCAGCCGCGGCCGCCCGTCGATCGCGAGCGCCAGCACGGCCTCCTCGGCGGGGGTCAGCCCGTAGCGGGCCACCCACATGGCGATGACGCCCCGCAGCCAGCCCGAGTGCTTCAGGCGGCGCGCGCGGGTGCGCTTCGCGAAGTCCTGGAGCTGCGTGTGGGACGCGGGCTTGACGAGGTACGTCACGCCGAGCGTGAAGGCCGTGGAGAGCCGGCCGGCGTCGACGCTCCCGGACAGCACGAGGGCCTCCGTGTCCGGGGAGCGCTCGCGCGCGTAGGCGACGACGTCGAACCCGGAGCCGTCCGGCAGCTTGATGTCGACGATCAGCGCGTCGAACCGGCGATCGTCGAGGACCTTGCGGGCGGCGTCGAGCGTCGTGACCACCTCGACGCGGCCGAAGCTCGCGAACATGCGCGAGAGCGCGAGCCCGACGAGGCGCTCGTCCTCGACGATCAGAAAGGTCAGCTCGCCTCCCACGATTCCTTTCACGCGCTCACCGAGGAAAAGAATTTATCTCGAAGGAGATTGTTCGGCTTACCCTTTTGGGGTGATGCGGGAAATCGGGGAGAGCGCGATAAAAGGTGAAAGCCACCGGTGATCACGTACCGCACGGCGGCGAGACCTTCAAGAACGAGGCGGCGATGAATAGCAGCAACGATTCATCCACGACCTATCACGCGCTCGCGTCGGAGCGGCTCGAACGACTCTGGCACGCAGTCTACGACACTCCGTGCCCGGCTTCAGCACGTTCGCGCCTCGACGCGATGCTCCTCCCGTGGGGCTCGGCGAAGATCCCGAGCGCGCCGGCGTGGCCGTCGGACATCGGCGACGATCACTCGCCGTACGAGTTCTCGCTCGCCCTCGCGCCGAACGAGCCCCCCAGCGTGCGGTTCCTCGTCGAAGCGCAGAGCACGACCGGCGGATCGCCGACGCTCGCGGACATGCGCGACGCCGCGCTGGCGTTGACCCGGCGCCTGGCCGAAGACGGGGGCGACCTGACCCGCTTCGAGCGGGTGCGCGATATTTTCCTGCCCGACGTCGCGAGCGCGCGGTTCGCGCTCTGGCACGCCGCGCGCCTGTCCGGCCCGCCGGAGGTGAAGGCCTATTTCAACCCGCAGATCGCCGGCAAGGAGCGCTCCTTCGAGCTCGTCGAGTCCGCGATGCGCACGCTCGGCTTCGGCTCGGCGTGGCCGTCGCTCCTCGAGGCGGTCCAACGCCAGACGAGCGACGACGAGATCCGCTACTTCGCCCTCGACCTCGCCGCCGGCGGCGCCGCGCGCGTGAAGGTCTACTTCTACCAGCGCGGCGTGACGGTCGAGCACCTCGAGCGCATGGCGGCCATCCGCCCCGGTTACGAGGAGGGTGAGGTCACCGCGTTCTGCCGCGCGATGCTCGGCGCGCGCGAGGCCAGCGAGACCTTCCCGCTCTGCACGTACCTCTCGTTCGTCGAGGGGGAGCCGACGCCGAAGGAGGTCGCGATCCAGATCCCGATCCGGTTCTACGCGCCGAACGACGCCGTCGCGCGCGAGCGCGTCGTCTCGTACATGCAGTCGCGCGGGCACTCGCCGGCGGTCTTCGAGGCCGCGCTCCAGAGCCTCGCGCCGCGCGAGCTCGACGCGGCGTCGGGGCTCCTCACGTACGTCTCGCTCCGCACGGGCACCGATCGCCTGACGTTCTACGTCGCGACGGAGCTGTTCGCCGCGGCGGCCGCGGCCGCGAGCGAGGAGCAGCCGCTCCCCGCCCGCGTCGCGCGCCGTCAGTCGTCGCAGTCGACGGGCCTACCCCAGGGGAAGATCCCTTGACCGGGCGTCAGGATGTTCGTCGGATCGAAGGCGAGCTTGGCGAGGAGCACCGCCGGCCAGACCGGCGAGAAGTACTTCCGCCAGTCCTGACGCGTGAGGTTGGCGGAGCCGATGTTGTAGCGCTTGCCGCCGAGGTCGCGACCGCGGGCGAGCCACGCCGTGTTGCGCGCGACCCACTGGTCGACGGCGGCGGGGATCGGCGCCGCGAACGGCAGGACGTCGTAGAGGTAGAAGACCTCGTTCTGCTGCGGGACGCGGAGGAACGGCCGCTTGAACTTGCTCCGGCGGAGCGGGTAGAGGAGCACGTTCCCGTTGCCCGTGTCCTCGGCGGTGATCGTGGCGAGCGTCTCGGCGACGAACGTCTCGACCGTGGACTCGGGCATGAAGATGTCGAACCACGGGTGCGGCAGCGCCCAGGCGCCGACGGCCTTGATCATGTCGATGATCGGATCGAGCCGGTGCACGAACGCGGCGTAGGGGATGTCCTGGATCTCCTGCCCGTCGTGATCGAGGCCCGCGAGGAGCGCCCCGTCGGAGGGCGGGGCGTTGGGGTTGTAGTACTTGACCGCGAACATCGTCACGGCGCCGTACTGGCCGGTCGCGTCGGCGTTGATCTGCCCTTCGAGGTGGTCGAATCGCTCGTCGAGCGCGAGGACGCGCGCGTCGTCGAGGAAGGCTCCGACGTCGGGGTACTGCAGGATGTAGAGGCGCGCGAGCTGCTTCGCGGGCAGGAGCTTGATGCGCGCGCGGACGACGATGCCGAACTGTCCCAGGCCGCCGAGGACCGCGTTGAACAGGACCGCGTTCTGGGTCGCCGAGCAACGGCGCAGCTGCCCGTGTCCGTGACGACGTCGAGCTCGAAGGACGTTGTCGACGACCGCTAGCCGTGTCGGTGCGGGCGCCGCCGATGCCCCCGCCGGCGACGTTTCCGCCGATCGTGATGTCGATGAAGTTCGGGAGCGTCGGCGGGGTGAGGCCGCGCGGGAGGGTGGCCGCGAGGATCTCGCGCCACGTGGCGCCGGGGCCGACGATCGCGTCGCTCGCGTTGACCTGGATGCTCGAGAGGCTCGACGAGTCGATGACGATGCCCGCCTCGACCTGCGCCTGCCCGTGCGTGGTGTGACCCTGACCGCGCATCGCGATCCGGAGCCTGTGCTGCTTCGCGTAGCGGACCATCTCGACGACGTCGTTGATCGAGCCGGGCCTCAGCACGGCGATCGGAGCGCGACGGACGTAGCGGCCGAAGTCCTGCCCGGCGGCGGCCAGCGAGCCCGGATCGGTGAGGAGCTGCCCGTCGAGGCGCGGCAGTCGCGTGAGGGGGCGACCGGCCACGGCCTCGGTCAGCCACGTCCTTCGAACGGGATCGAAGCCGACGACCGCGACGGCCGCGATCCCCTGCAAAATCCTGCGGCGAGCAACAGTGGCTTCTTTGGTCATGAAAGTTGGCAATCCAGGTTCATGCGCACGTCATCACGCAGAACAAAAATGACGCTAGGTCAATCGGTGTCGTGTATACCGATCGTGCCTAATGACGTGTGCCGGGGTCTGCCCATCTCAGGGCGCCTTCGGCCGGACTCTAGCGAGTCTCGTTCAGAATGAATGCCCTGGAGACCGATGTCAAGCCGAGCTTATTAATTTGAAAGACAACGGAATCAGGATAACGACAAGCGCCCTCATCATTTGCCAATCGAATACCAAGTAAAGGATTGTCCTACCTTCATGTCTTCGATGTCCGAGAGAGGCGTTCGACGCCGCGACGAAGGGCCCGCGGAGCGCCGCGGAGCTCGCGCCGTCGCCTCGGGCGCCGGCGGCGTTCGACCCGAGGCGCGGTCGATCTGATGCCGGTCGTCGAGCGCCAGCGCCGCGCCGCTCAGGCGAGCGACGTCCCGCTCGCGGAGCTCGAGCAGGCGCTCGACGGCTCGGGCCTCGATCGCGCGTCGGCCGACGCGTTCATCGAGAACGCGCTCGGCGTCTACGCGCTCCCGTACTCGATCCTGCCGAGCGTGCTCGTCTCGGGCAGCGCCGTGTCGATCCCGCTCGTCACCGACTCCGCGGACGTCGGGAGGCTCGCGGCCGCCGCGTCGATCGTCGATCGCGCGGGCGGCCTCGTGGCGGACGCGACCGCGGCCGAGATGATCGCGCAGGTCCAGCTCGTCGAGGTCGCGGACGTCCCCGCGGCGGAGGGGGCGATCGCGGCGGCGCGGGCCGAGCTCCTCGGCGTCGCCGACGACGTCCTCGGCCCGCTCAGGGCGCGCGGCGGCGGCGCGCGCGACCTCGAGGTGCGCGTCCTCGGCGGCCCCGAGGACGCGATGCTCGTGGTCCACGTGATCATCGACTGCGTGGATGCGATGGGCGCCAACCTCGTCAACAAGGCGGCGGAGGCGCTCGGGGCGCCGCTCGCCCGCCTCGCGGGCGCGCGCCTCGGGCTGCGCATCCTGTCGAACCTGTGCGACCGCCGGCTCGCCCGCGCGACGTGCCGCGTCCCCGTCGATCACGTGGGGGACATCGCCCGGCGCCTCGTCGCGCACACGGAGCTCGCGCGCCTCGATCCGCACCACGCGGCGACGTTCAACAAGGCCGTGATGGATGGCGTCGACGCCGTCGTCGTCGCCACCGGCAACGACTGGCGGGCCGTGCACGCGGGGGCGCACGCGTACGCGACGCGCTCGGGGCGCTACGGGCCGCTCGCGACGTTCGAGCTCGAGGCGGACACGCTCGTCGGCCGCCTGGAGCTGCCGCTCGCGCTCGGGACGGTCGGCGGGACGCTGCGAGCGCATCGCCTCGCGCGGATGTCGCTCCGGCTCATGGGATCCCCCGGGGCGCGCGAGCTCGCGAAGGCGACCGCGTGCGCGGGATTGCTGTCGGCGGTCGCCTTCGGACTGCCGCGGGAGCTCTGAGAGAGGATCTGGAGGTGAAGGGATGGGACAAGAGGTGATCCGGGGTTATCTGATCCTCGGCTGTATGGACTACATCGACAGCTTCAAAGAGGCGGATCGCGAACGGATGTACTCGACCCTCCCCGACGACGTGAGCAGCGAGCGGAGCGCGTACGACAAGATGGCGTGGTATCCGCTGAAGACGATCAGCGTGCTCTACGACGCCATCGCCAAGCTGCACCCGAACGACGAGGCGAAGGCGTACGACGCGCTGCGGAACTGCGGCACGTTCATCGCCGAGGCCGCGACCAACAGCTTCCTCAAGCTCTTGATGCGCGTGATGACCCCCGCGGTGTTCTGCAAGAAGGCGCCCGATCTATGGGCGCGCGACAACCGGTGCGGGCGGATGGAGACGGAGCAGGTCGACGAGCGTCACCTCGTCACCCACCTGCGTGACGTCGAGGGGTACCTCCACGCGGGGCCCGTCGCCGGCGGCTTCGGCGTCTTCGCGCTGCGCTCCGTCGGCGCCAAGGACGTCGAGCTCAAGATCTCGGGCTGGTCGCTCGCGACACCCTGCCCCGCCGAGGTTCGCCTCGACATGACCTGGAGGTAGCGCGCGATGACCGACGCCATCCTCGCCTCGCAGATGCTCGAGCGCATCGCGGACATCCTGCTCGTCGCCGCCGACGTGGGCGACGGCGACTACAGCGTCCGCCTGAAGAGCGACCTGCCCCAGGACCACGCGATCAGCACGCTCTTCGACGGTATCAACGAGATGATCGCCTCGCTCGGGCGCGAGCGCGAGCGCAGCGCGACCTACCAGCGCGAGCTCGAGGAGAAGCTGGCGATGATCGAGGTGCAGCGCGCCGCGATCCGCGAGCTCTCGACGCCGATCATCGAGGTCTGGGAGGGGGTGCTGTGCCTCCCGGTGGTCGGCGTGCTCGACACGACGCGCAGCGCGGAGATGACCGAGGCGCTCCTCAGCGCGATCGTCAGCAAGAAGGCCGACTGCGCCATCATCGACATCACGGGGATCCAGGTGATGGACACGGGGACCGCCGATCACTTCCTCCGGATGGCGCGCGCGGTCCGGCTCCTCGGCGCGAACTGCCTCCTCACCGGGATCAACCCGGCGATCGCGCAGACGATCATCCACATGGGCGTCGATCTCTCGGGGGTCGTCACGCACCGCACGATGCGGAACGCCCTCCAAGGGTACGTGGAGCAGTACATCCACCGCGACGACTGGCGCCTGGCGGGGCGCGAGGGTTGAGCGTGCGCCGGCGACCGACGGGAGGACGATGAGTGCTAGCATGTCTCCTCACGATGGGCTCAGGGCGTGCTCCGGCGGACGGCGCTCTTCGCGGCTCGAGCCCGCGTCGTCGATGAAGGACGCGCCCGCGTCCGTCCGGTGCGTCGTCGCGCACGAGTCCGCGGTCTTCGCCGCGCGGACCATCCTCCGCGCCTTCGCGACGCGCATCGGCTTCGAGCGCGAGGTGATCGAGGAGCTGGCGATCGTCGTGTCGGAGCTCGCGTCGAACATCCTGAAGTACGGCCGGCGCGGGCACATCGATCTCTCGCTGACGGAGCGCGACGAGCCGCGCGCGGTGGGAGGGCGCCTCCGGGGGATCACGATCGTCGCCGAGGACGAGACGCCGCCGTTCGATCTCGCCGGCAGCCTCCGCGACGGCTACGACACCCACGGAAAGCTCGATCCCGCCCGCGTCTTCGGCCGCGGCGGGATCGGCGCGGGCCTCGGGGCGGTGGCGCGCCTGAGCGACAGCGTCGAGCTCGTCCCGCACGAGGGCGGCAAGCGCATCGTCGTGCGGCGCTTCGTGGGCCGGCCGCGCCGCGGCTCGAGCCCCGGGTTCTTCTGATCCGCGCGGCCGTCGCCGCCGATCTACCCTGGTCCCGGATGGGCCGAGCCTCGCGGCGCGCGGCGTCGTAGAGAGCAGCCGGGGCGGCAGGTCTCGTCGCGGTGCTGGTCAACCATCGTCAGTATCCTCAAGAGGAGGCGAGAGATGCGGATCCCCAAGTCACTGCACTTCATATGGATGGGCAAGAACCTCCCGCGAAAGTACTTGCGCAATATCGCGTTTTGGGCGGCTCGCAACCCGGACTACGTCGTCAACCTATGGACGAACAGGGCGATGCGGATTGCCGGCACGTTGGCCATGAACGACGACATCCCGTCGTTTGCTCATCGGATCAGGACGCTCGACGAGCTCGTCGTCCCGCGCGTGCTCGAGGGGATCGTCGTCCGCGAGATGAACGGCCCCTTCAACAACTTCGCGGCCGCCAGCGACGTCCTCCGCCTCGTCATCCTCTTCGCCGAGGGGGGCGTCTACCTCGATACGGACGTCGTCTGCACGCGGGGTCAGACGCTCCGGAACATCACGTTCGCGCCACGCCTCGGCCAGCTGTCGTCGCCGCGCGGATTTCTGGTCGCTTCGGGGCATGCGGCGAACCACTCCGTGCCCCAGAACGCGGTGATGGCGTCGTGCCCGCAGAGCCTCATCGTCTTCAATATCGCGCTCGCGATATCGCGGAACTATAGAGAGGGGTTCGGGAGTCCCGACGATTCTTGGGGAGCCAAGCGCGTGCCGGCGCGCGCGGATGATGCCTATGCGAATCGGCGGCTGATGACCATCGGGATGAGCGGGCCGTCGGTCGTGGAGGAGGTGCTGGCGAAGCTCCGGTTGGTCGATCGCGATAGAGTCATCGATCCGCTCGTCCGCTTCCCGATGCATACCCTCCAGATCCCTTGCGACAAGAACTGGCTCGGCATCGGAAAATACAGGAGCGCGGAGTGGCCGTAGGACCGCCTCGTGCCGAGGATGGATCGCGGCGCGCGGCTCAGGCGACGTCGACGACGACGACGGTCGCGTCGTCGTGCTCGTGCCTGTGCGACGCGAAGATATGCGACGCGAGCTCCGGCGGCGCGTGCGCGCGCAGGGTCTTCAGGTCGAAGCGGCCCGAGATGCCGTCGGAGTAGAGCACGAGGCGATCGGCGAGGTAGCCGGGCGAGGAGCAGATCTTCGGATGGCGCAGGCGGAGGCCGAGGACGCCGGGCGTGAGCACGAAGGGCAGGGTGCCGGAGGCCGAGCGGAGCTCGACGTTGCCGACGCTGCACGCCTCGACGCCGGTGCGGCTGACGACGACGATCAGCGCGGCGGCGCCGCGCGATCCCTGGAGGCGCTCGTGCAACCCGCGCACGAGCGACGGAGCGCCGTCCGTGAGCTCGACGCTCTCGAAGAACTCCGACGACCTGTCGGCGACCTCGGCGGCCTTCGGGCCGTGGCCCAGGGCGTCGATGACCGCCACGAGCACCGCGTCGCCGATCTGGCGGACGACGACGGCGTCGCCGCTCACGATCTCACCGACGCGGGGGCGTGAGAGCCACGCGACGGAGACGCGGGGGGCCTCGATCTCGGAGGCCCAGACCATCGGTGCTGCGGCGGCGGGCGGAGGTGGGCGGGTCGGTCGACGGCGGACGATGCTCATAAGGTGGCGGACCGCGCGGCTGCCGCTGGCGCGGGAGAGCGGACGATCAGGTTACCCGAAGAACGAAGACGCGTCGCGCCCGGTCTTCGCGGCGCGCTTGGCGCCTCGCTCGAGCTCACGCTCGAGCTCGAGCAGGTAGTCGTCGAAGTCGACCTGCATCGTGTGCCGCTTCGACCTCACGTAGCGGGCGAACATCCGGCGCCGCTCCTCGGCCATGTGCGCGCGCATCGCGTCCGGCGGCGGCAGCGCGTAGTCGCCGAGCAGCCAGCGCGCGATCCATCGGCCTTGCGCCTCGGCGAGCGGCATGATCGCGCCGAGCGGCTGGAGGAGGCCGACGAACGCGAGCCCCTCGTGGTCGGGGTGGAAGACGCGCATGAAGAGCGGCAGGTCGTTGTCCTTCGCCGACACGAACGAGGGATCGAAGAAGGGGAAGGTCACCTTGTAGCCGGTGCAGTAGACGACGACGTCGGCGGCCTCGACCGAGCCGTCGACGAAGCGCACGCGATCGCCCACGAGCTCGGCGACGTCGGGCTTCGGCGTGATGGCGCCGTGGGTGAGGCGATCGAGGATCCGCCCGGAGATCGTCGGGTGCGCCTCGCCGAGGCGGTGATCCGGCTTCGGCAGGCCGTAGCGCTCCATGTCGCCGACGGCGAGGCGCTGGAGCACCTCGCCCATGCGCTGGCGCACGCGCCACGGCAGGCGCGCCGACGTGAAGAACTGATCGATCGGGCGGCCGAAGGCGTACTTCGGGATCACGTGCACGCCGCGGCGGCCGGAGAGGAACGTGCGCTCGGCGACCTCGGACGACTCGACCGCGATGTCCATCGCGCTGTTGCCCATGCCGACGACGACGACGCGCTTGCCGCGGAGCTCGTCCTTCGACTTGTAGTGGTGCGCGTGCAGCTCGCGGCCGGAGAAGCGGCCGGGGAAGGGCGGATCGGGGAGGAGCGGGTCCCAGTGGTGGCCGTTCGCGACGAGCACCGCCCGGTAGGTGCGCTCGTCGTCCTCGCTCGCGCCCGCGCGGCGGGTCCGGACGCGCCACTGTCCCCCGGGGTCCTTCGCGACGTGCGTCACCGTGGTCCGGAAGCGGATCGCCCCCCGGAAGCCGAAGCGATCGACGTAGTCCTCGAAGTAGCGCGCGATCTGCGAGTGGTGGGGGAAGTCGGGGTACGAGCGCGGCATCGGGAAGTCCGAGTAGGCCATGCGCTCGCGCGACGTGTTGATGTAGAGCCCCTCGTACGCGGACGACATGCCGTTCGCGTTGCCGAAGACCCAGTTGCCGCCGACGCGATCGCTCGTCTCGAAGCCGTCGAACGGGATCTTCGCCTCGAAGAGCGCCTTCGCGGCGGTGATGCCCGAGGAGCCGGCGCCGACGAGGCAGACGGGGCCGGCGCGAGCGGGGTCGACGTGAGCGGGAGGGCGCGGTTGCTCGCGGACCACGGCCCCAGGTTACTCGATCGCGGGCGCCTCCGGGCCGTCCTCGGCGCGACGGTCGCGGTCGGGCTGGAGCGCTCGTCTGCGTCGCGAGAGCGCCCGACGGCGCGGCGTCGCAGCCCATGGCGGCGCCGCGAAGAGGCGCTACGCTGGAGACGTGCCCTCGAGCCGGTTCCTCCACGCCATGCGCGTCGTCGGCTCCACGGCCGGCCTCGTCGATCGCGCCGTGGTCGCGGCGATGCAGGCGCGCGGTCGTCACGAGCGGGCGCGCGCGGACGCGATGCCCCACGACGAGCGCATCGCCACGCTGGCGGAGATCCACCGCGTCTACGAGGGGGACGCGCTCGTCGCCGACGCGTCGCGGTTCTTCCCGGCGCCGCCGCGGACCGAGCTCGCGCTCCGGCGGGTGCGGCACGGCGTCTGGGAGGCGGCGTGGCCGAGCGCGTTCGAGCCGTTCCTCTCCGACGTCGCCGCGCGGTATCTGTCGCGGGTCGAGAACCGCACCGCGCGCGCGCGCCTCTACCTCGCCGGCGCCGCGGACGCCGTCACGACGCGTCCGGCGCTCCTCGCGGTCCACGGCTACATGGGGGGGCAGTGGCTGTTCGAGGAGAACGCGTGGCCGATCGAGTGGCTCCTCCGGCGCGGCCTCGACGTCGTGCTCCCCGTGCTGCCGCTCCACGCGGGGCGCGCGGGGGCGCACCGGGGCGCGCCCGCGTTCCCGTCGTCGGATCCGCGGCTCACGAACGAGGGGTTCCGGCAGGCGGTGACGGACATCCGCACGCTGGTCCGCTGGCTCCGGGAGCGCGGCGCGCCGAAGGTCGGCGTGATGGGCATGAGCCTCGGCGGCTACACGGCGGCGTTGACGGCGACGGTGACGGACGAGGTCGACTTCGTCGTGCCGATGATCCCGCTCGCGTCGATCGCGGACTTCGCGCGCGAGCAAGGCCGCCTCGGCGACGGACCGCGGGCGGACGAGCAGCACGCCGCGCTCGAGCGCGCGAACTGGATCGTGAGCCCGCTGGCGCGCTCGCTCCGCGTCCCTCACTCGAGGGCGCTCGTCGTCGCGGCCGAGTACGACCGGATCACGCCGCTCGCCCACGCGACCCGCCTCGCGCGGCATTTCGGCTGCGAGATGCTCACGATCGCCGGCGGCCACCTGCTCCAGATCGGGCGCCCCGACGCCTTTCGTGCCCTGGCTGCGCTCCTCGAGCGCGAGGGGATCGTCGCGCCCCGCCGCGCGCGCTCCTGACGGGAGGGGCGGGGCGGGCCCGCCGACGCGCCGACGCGGGAGCCGGCCGCGGGGCGTGGGTGGACGCTCCGCGCGCCTGCGGAGGTCGAGCCGCGGAGGCCCGCGCGCCCGCGGAGGTCGAGCCGCGGAGGCTCCGCGCGCCCGCGGAGGAGGAGACAAGCGCGAGGGGGCGCGTCATACTGAGGGAATGCGGTGGCTCGCCGGGGCGACGTTCGCGCTGCTCGCCGCGGCGGCGTGCGAGGAGACGAGCGGTCTCGCGACCGACGGGCCGCCGCCGAAGGAGATCACCGAGCGCGAGGCCGGGATCGACGACGGCGCCGGCGAGGGGCCTCCCGACGACGGCGGGCCCGCGCCGTCCGCCGCGCGTTGCGATCCCGCCAAGCCGTTCGGGCCGCCGGACCTCGAGCCCGCGCTCGAGCCCACCGCCGACACGGTCCGCTCGGCGGTGATGTCGCCCGGCGAGCTCGAGCTCCACTACCTCAAGTACACGCGGACCGCGAGCGCCGGGAGCCGGTGGGAGCTGCGGCGCGTGACGCGTCCGAGCCGCGAGGCGACGTGGAGCGCGCCGACCACCGTGGACGTCGGCGAGGCGGTCGCCGGCCTCTCGCTCGCGGCCGGCGGGCTCAAGGCCTACTGGTGGACGCTCGACTCGAACTTCGTCGCCTCGCGATCGGACCTCGACGAGCCGTTCGCCGGCGCGAAGAAGTTCTGGCTCGCGAGCAAGCCGCAGATCTTCGTCGTCGCCTCGAACGACACGGCCTACTACGCGGAGTACGTCTCGGACGGCTCCGTGGTCGACAGGATCATCATGCGCGCCGCGATGAACGGCAGCGCGAGCGGCCTCCTCGCCGGGAGCCCGGTCCCGGACCTCCACGTGAACGGCACGAGCGACAGCCAGCCCGTGCTCAACAAGGACGAGACGGCCCTCTACTTCTCCTCGAACCGTCCGGGCGGCAAGGGCCTCGCCGACGTCTGGGTCGCCCGCCGCGGCTCGAAGCTCGACGCCTTCGGCTCGCCCGCGCACCTCCCCGAGCTGTCGACCGAGACGGTCGACGGCGTGAGCTGGGTCTCCGACGACGACTGCGTGATCCTCCTCGAGCGCGCGGCGCACGTCTACATCGCCCGCCGCCCGCTCTGATCGCTCGAAGGCGCGCGCATCGCGGGCGATCGCGCGCGGCGCGTCCGCGCTCGGTCCTCGCGCGCGGCGTCAGTTGACGCCGGGCGGAGGAGCCGGCGGCTCCTTGTCGCTCTGGATGCAGGACGAAAGGTCGAAGAGCATGAACTCGAGCGCCTTCTCTTGCGGCGTCAAATCGGCCGTCTTGCAGCCTTGCGGCCAGGGGCCGTGCTCGTCCTCCGTCGTCACGTGGAGGTCGCTGTAGACGACGCGCCCGCACTTCTGATCCTCGGGGGCCGGGATGGGCGTGTTGAACGAGATGTACTCGTGCGCGGTGTTGTTGCCGTTCGGGACCGTGATCCACGAGGTCGCCCTGGCGTCGTCGACCGCGTCGACGTTGTGACGCGGGTCGTCGATGCGGAGCTTGTCGTTCTGGTTCGCGTTGTTGCAGAGCCCCGGGATGGGGCAGAGCGCGCCGACGGCGGGCTGCGCGAGCCAGTAGTGCATCGCCTGGCCCTTGGGGAAGCCGACGTTGATCGTCCCGAAGGCGGGATCGCCCGGGCCGTTTCGGTCGCGCCAGGTCGCCATCGGCTCGAAGGGGCTCGGCTGCGGGCCCGCGGGGTTCTGGCCGTTCATCGCTTCGGTGCTGAACCAGTAGCGGTGCCAGTGCGAGGCGAACAGGCGGCCGCCGGCGTTGGCGTACTGCTTCATCGCCTCGAGCGCGGCCGGCGGCTTCGTCTGCGGCGCCGTGATGCCCTCGCACGAGAGGATCACGATGTCGTACTTCATCAGGTTCGCCTGCGCGCCCCAGAAGTCCGTCGCCGACGTGAAGGCCGCGCCGCCCTGGAAGGAGCTCGTCGCGTTGTTCCCCGAGCCCGTGTAGAAGTGCACCTTGCCGTTGCCGCTGCCGACGGTGAACTCCTCGTCGGCGAGGCCGACCTTGCGGAGCCAGCACTCCATGACGTCGGCGCCGCCGGTCGTCAGCGCGATCTGCGGGATGTCGCCCTCGCTCTGCCGGCGCGGGAGGCGGACCTGCTCGGCGGCGAGCGGCGTGTCCACGCACTCGGCGACGTTCGGGACGACGAGCTGGCGGCGCCACTTGCCGATCTGGACGACGAGCGGGACGTCGGCGCCGACCGGGACGTTGTCCAGCTTGAACTTGCCGTCGACGCCCGTGAGCGCCGTCACCAGCGGGTCGCCGGAGACGCTCCCGCATCGGTCGCAGGTCGCGCCGTTCTTGATCGGATCGACCGGCGCGTTCGGCACGTAGACGAGGACGTTGTAGAGCGGCACCTTGCCCGCGGGATCCATGACGGTGCCGCTGAGAGAGGTCGTCGCGCCGCCCGCGCACGGCTTCTGCCGGAGGCAGAGGCCGGTGCACGGCTTTTCGCTCCCGCCGTCGTCGTCGCCGCCGAAGCCGAGCGGCCCGGCGGGCTCGCCGCCGGCGGGCGTGTCGTCGCCGCCGCCGAAGATCGACTCGAAGACGCCGCCGCAACCGGACGCCACGACGATCGAGAGCCCGAAGGCGCCGGAGAGGGCAGTGCGCAGAAGCTTCATGGTCGGACTCCTCGAAGACCGATGGCCGCACCCCGGCCGTTCCAGCGCGTGTCTTCGACACGCGTGGCGGCGCCGAGTGTGCTGGGCAGTATACTCTCGCGCGGGCGCCGAGGCCCGTCCTCGGCGGCGCGGCCACGGCTCGCGCGCCGCGTTGCCGGATGTCGCAGCCGCCGGCCGCGGGCGGAGGGTGAGAGGAGGTGTACGATGCGCGTGGCCTTCCGCCCATGAGCACCGAACCGAAATCCGAGCCTCCTCCGCCTTCGTCGTCGCGGGCCGCCGAGCCGTCGCCCGCCACGTCGCGTCGCGCGTTGACCCTCGCGACCGTCGCCGGCGCCTGCGCCCTCGCGGTCGCCGCCGGGGGCCCGCCGCTCGCGCTCGCGCTCGCGCCGCTCCGGGCGACGAAGCGGAGCGGGCGATGGGTGCGCACGGTGAAGCTGACGGAGCTCGAGGAGGGCGTCCCGCGCCGCGTCGCCGTCGTCGACGACCGCAAGGACGCGTGGACGATTGAGCGCGGCGTCGAGCTCGGGAGCGTCTGGCTCGTCCGCCGCGGCGACGCGGTGCTGGCGCTCTCCTCCGTGTGCCCGCACCTCGGCTGCTCGGTGAACGCCGTCGCGGCGCCGGACGCGAAGGTCGGGGGTGGCTTCGCCTGCCCGTGTCACACGTCGGCGTTCGACGCGGCGGGGAGGCGCACGAGCGGGCCGTCGCCGCGTGATCTCGACGCGCTCGAGACGAAGATCGAGGACGGCCACGTGGCGGTCGACTTCCGGCGCTTCCGGATCGGGGTCGAAGAGAAGGTCGAGACGTGATCCGCCGCGCCATCCAGCTCCTCGACGAGCGCACCGGGATCAAGGCGCTCGCGGCACACCTCCTCGACGAGCCGATCACGGGCGGCGCCCGGTGGGCGTACGTCTTCGGCAGCGCGCTGCTCGGCTCGTTCATGGTCCAAGCGGTGACGGGCGTAGCGCTGATGACGAGCTACGCGCCGAGCGAGAAGACCGCGTGGGCGAGCGTGCACTTCATCCAGTTCCAGCAGGCCGGCGGCTGGCTCGTCCGCGGCCTCCACCACTTCGGCGCGCAGGCGATGGTGATCCTGCTCGGCGCTCACCTCGCGCAGGTCGCCCTCTTCGGCGCGTACAAGAAGCCGCGCGAGGTCACGTGGTGGCTCGGTCTCGGCCTCCTCGCCGTCACGCTCGGGTTCGCGCTGACCGGCTACCTCCTGCCGTGGGATCAGAAGGGCTACTGGGCTTCGCGCGTCGCGACCAACATCGCGGGCACCGTCCCGCTCGTCGGCGAGGCGACCCAGCGCCTCCTCCAGGGAGGACCGGAGTACGGCAGCCTGACGCTCACGCGCTTCTACACGCTGCACGTGGCGGTGCTGCCCGCGCTCCTCGTCGGCCTCGTCGCCGCGCACGTCGCGCTCTTCCGGCGCCACGGCGTGACGCCGCCGCCGAAGGCGGACCCGTCGCGCGTCGACGCCTTCTTCCCGAAGCAGCTCTTCAAGGACGTCGTCGCCGTGGGCGCGGTCGTCGCGGTCGTGTTCGTCCTCTCGATTTGCGAGCACGGCGCGCCGCTCGACGCGCCGGCGGATCCGTCGAGCGACTACCCGGCGAGGCCCGAGTGGTACTTCCTCGCCCTGTTCCAGCTCCTCAAGTACTTCCACGGCCCGCTCGAGATCGTCGGCACGGTGGTCCTCCCTGCGGTCGTGGGCGTCTACTTCTTCGCGCTCCCGCTCCTCGACGTCAGGGACGGGACGGCGCTCCGCGGCCGGGTGAAGCCGCTCTTGCCGCTGCTCGTCGTGGGCGCGGGCGCCGTCGGTCTCACCGTCAAGGCCAGGGCCGACGACGCGCGCGACGCGACGTTCCAGCAGGAGCGCGCGAAGGCCGACGTCCGCGCCGAGGTCGCGGCGCGGCTCGCGATGGATGGGGTCCCCCCCGAGGGCCCGCTCGCGATGCTCGCGCGGTCGCCGGAGCTCCGCGGGCCCGAGCTCTTCGACCGGCACTGCGCGGCGTGCCACACGCTCGGCGGGCACGGCTCGGAGGAGGAGCGCACGGCGCCGGCGCTCGACGGCTGGTCGACCGAGGCGTGGATCCTCCAGATGCTCCACGATCCCGACGGCGACACGCGCTTCGGGCGGACGCCCTACAAGGGCGAGATGCCGTCGATGGACGTGAAGCCGGCGGACGCCGACGACACGTGGTCGCCGATGTCCGCCGACGACATGAAGGCGGCGGCGGCGTTCCTCGCCCTCGAGGGAGACGCCCCCGGCGTCGCCCCGCCGGCCGGGAGCTTGCGCGCCGACGCGGCGCGCGTCGAGCGCGGTCGGGAGATCGTGAAGAGCCGCTGCACGTCGTGCCACCTGTTCGAAGGCTCGGGCGACGACGGCGGGCAGGGGCTCGCCCCCGAGCTCTCGGGCTACGGGTCCCACGCGTGGGTGCGTACGCAGATCGCGAACCCCGCCTCGAAGGAGACGTACCGCGAGGGCGCGGTCGATCCCGAGGGCGAGGCCGCGCCGGCGCCGGGCGTGGGCCGGCGCATGCCGCGCTTCGACGGCGAGCTCTCGCCGGCGGAGATCGATCTGCTGGCGACCTGGGTGCTCGGCGAGGCTCGGCGCTGAGCCCCGCGCCGGCTCGACGAGCGCGACGCTTCACGCGGGCTCGAAGCTGCGCGGTGACGGCTCGAAGCGCGCCGGACGGCTGACCTCGGCGCGTGTTGCGGGCGGCGCGCGGCATGTCTACGCTCTCCGCCATGAGCAAGACGCGTTCGCAGGTCTTGGAAGAGTCGCGCAAGAAGGGGCTCGTGGCGGGGGCGACGACGGCCGGCGCGGTCGCGGCGGGCGTGCTCGTGGCGCCGT
Organism: Labilithrix sp.; assembly: GCA_019637105.1. GTDB lineage: Bacteria > Myxococcota_A > Polyangia > Polyangiales > Polyangiaceae > Labilithrix. Next base: position 17,675 of record JAHBWF010000014.1, on the reverse strand, counting down.
TCGCCGGCGCGGTCGCGGCGGTCCCCGCGGCGTACCTCGCGTACAAGTGGTGGAAGCACCGCGCCGAGAACGGCATCAAGTTCTGAGCGGCACCGGGTGTAGAGCAGCTCTCCCGTGAGCGAGTACAACCCCTACGCGGCGCCGAACGCCGACGCGCCCGCCGACCCCAGCGTCCCCGCCCAGGGAGAGCCTCAGCCGTGGGCCATCGGCGAGGTCATCAGCGGCGGCTGGCACGCGTACAAGGCCCACTGGGCGCCGCTGACCTTCGGCTACCTCGTCGTGACGCTCATCGGCGCGACGCCGGGGCAGGTCGCGCCGATGGCGGCGCTCGCGGGATCGATCGAGGAGGGCACGAGCGCGTACTACGCCCTGCACGTCCCGCTCTCGGTGGTGGGCTGGCTCGTGGCCGAGTTCTTCATGGCCGGCTTCACCCGCGCCGCGATGCGCGCGCTGCGGACCAACGACGCATCGTTCGGCGACTTCTTCGCCGCGGGCGGGCGCTTCCCCGCCTACGTCGGCATGTCCTTCCTCAAGTCGACCGCCACCGCGCTCGCCTCGATCGTCTTCGGGGTCGCCGCGGTGCTCGTGGCGCTCAAGGCGGTCAGTCCGGTGGTCCTTTTGCCGGCGCTCGTCTTCGTCGTGCCCGGCGTGATCGTCGCGCTCGGCCTGTCGAACGCGCCGTTCTACGTGATCGACCAGAACCTCGGGCCGGTCGCCTCGCTCCGGGCGAGCTGGGCGTCGACGCGGGGCCACAAGGGCCACCTCTTCGCCCTCATGCTCGTCGAGGTCGGCATGATGATGCTGGGGATGGCCGCGTGCTGCCTCGGCGTCTTCGCGGTGGTCCCGATCATGCTGCTCGCGCGCGCCATCGTGTACATGAGGCTCTCCGGCACCGCGCCGGCCCCGTCCGCGCCGCCCGGCCCGTACGCGCCCCCGCCCGGCTACGGCGGTTCGGCGAGCCCCGGCGCCGCGGCGCCCGGGGGCTACGGACCGTGGGGGCCGCCGGGCAGCTACGGCGGCGGTCCGCCGGGCGGGCATCCGTAACCAGAGTTGACGGCACCGGAGGAAACGCTTTGATTACCGGGTGCCGAATCGCCTCGCGTCATCGACACCAGAGTTGACGGACTCGCCGCGCGTCGGCGGTTGGACGCTCGAGGCCAAGCGAGGCGAGGGCGCGGGCGGGATCGTCTTCCGCGCCGTGCGCTCCGACGGGATCCCCGGCGCGCTCAAGATCGCGCGCGCGGGCGACGGGGTGGGGCGCGAGGCGCTCGTCCTGGCCCGCGCGCAGCGGCGGTGGGGGCCGACCCTGATCGAGGCCGGCCGGCTCGAGCGCGAGCTCGCGGGGCCGGACGGCAGCGCGCTGCCGAGGGGCGCGTCGTGGATGGCGACGACGTGGGTCGACGGCGACGCGCTCGACGCGCGGCTGGCGCGACCGTGCACCGACGAAGAGCGCCGCGCGCTCGCCGCGATCGTCGCGCACGGCGTCGGCCGTGGCCTCGACGAGCTGCACCGCGGAGGGGTCCGCCACGGCGACGTGAAGCCGGCGAACGTCCTGCTCGCGCCGGCGCGGCCGGCGGTGGACCGGGCGCGCGACCGCGGCGCGACGCTGGTCGACCTGGATCTCGCGACGGAGATCGCGCACGGCTCGCTCGAGGGAGGGACGCCGCGCTACCTCGCGCCCGAGCTCCGCGCCGGTGAGGCGCCCGGGCCGGCCGCGGACCTCTACGCCCTCGGCCTGGTCCTCGCGGAGATCCTCGTGCCTTCGCTCGCCCGCGCGCCCGCGCTCGACGCCGCGGCCGTCGTGGAGGCGCTCGGCGCCGTCGTGAAGGAGGCCCGCGACGTGGCCGCGTGGACGGCCGCGCTCCTCGCGCGCGCGCCCGGCGCGCGGCCGTCCGCGGCGTGGATCGCCGACAGGGCCGCGCGCGCGCTCAGGCTCGACGTCGATCTCGACGAAGTCGATCGAGGATCGCCGGGCTCGGGTGCGGCGCGCGTACGTCGCCGATCCGCTCGTCCACGTCGCGCGCGGTGCACGGCCGGCCGCCGCGATCGACGCCCCCGCGCGCGCCTGGCTGGACGACGCGCTCGCGGTCGTGCCGCCTTCGGACGCGGGAGCGAGCGCGCGGGAGATCCGCCGCTCGACGCGCTCAGCAGGCGCGGTGGCTCGACGCCTGATCGGACCGGCGGCGGCGGCGTGACCCGTGCCCGCGGAGGGCGAAGGGCGCTCGCGGCGCGGCTGCTCGCGCTCGCGGCGATCGCGCCGCCGGAAATGGACGCTCGACGACGTGACGGCGCCGAGCGGCGTCGCTCCCGCGCGGGCCGAGCCGGCGCGCGCCGTCTGGCGGGCCGAGCGACGATCCGGCGCGGCTCGTCGAGCTGACGCGCGCTCGCGGCGCCGCGGCCCGACGTCAGCGTCGCGCGCCGAGGAGGGCGTGTCGAGCGGGCGCGCCCCCGGCGCTGGCGGTCGGTCTCGCCGGGGCGCTCGTTCGTCGCGGCGACGTCGGCCGCTGCGTTCACTGGCGCTCGCGCACGCCGGCGAGGCCGACAGGCGCTCACTCCTTCGCGCCGACGTCTGCCGGCGCCGCGGACGTCGCGGCGACCGAGCGGCGCGGCGCGTCGCGTCGTCGTCAAACGCGCGCGCGCGCGGTGCGCCGCGCGGGCTCTGCTCAGCCGGCTCGCCTGGGACGCCGGGGACCTGGCGCGCGCCGAGCACGAGCTCGACGCGGCGTCCGGCGCTGAGGGCCGCCGAGGTCCGCGCGCTCGTCGCGCATGTTCACGCGGCCGGCGATCGCGGCCTCGCGGTGCTCGGTCATACCGCGCCGGCCGCCGAGGGAGGGCTCGCGCTGGCCGTCTCGAGGGGACGCGTGGGATGCTGAAACGCGCGGGGGCGGGCGCGAGCCTCGACGCGCGCGCGGTCAGCTCGCGACGCGCGCGGGCGCCGTCGTCGAGGAGGCGACCTACCTCACCGGGCTCCGCCGCCGCGCCCCGCGTCGACGCCGGGGCCTCCGCGTCCGCGCTGTCGGCGGCGACGCGCGGCGCGCTCCTCTGGGAGCGCCTCGCCCGGCCCTCGCTTGCGGCGCGGGCGCACCTCTCGCGCCGCGGCTCGCGCTCGTCGGCGCGCTCCACAGCCCGACCTCGCGTCCGGCAGGCGCGCCGTCACGCGCTCGCGTCGAACGACGCTCGCGCGGCGGCGTTCGCGCGCTGGGCGATCGTCAGGAACGCGTCCGCCGGGCGATCCCCGCGCCCGCGACGAGGCGCTCGCCGCCGCCGCGGAGCTCGAAGCGAGCACGGACGAAGACCGCGTGCGTGCCGCCGCGCGGATATCGTGTGGGCGCGCGACACGCCGCCGTCGCTCGCCGTCGCCGTCACGGACGCGCGCGCCGTCGCTCTCCGCGGCGGCGCGGTGAAGTGAGGGGGCGCGCGCCGGAGCGACGCCGCCGTCGCAGCGTGTCCTCTGAAGCTCGTCCGCGCTGCTCGACGATGCCGGCACCTCTCGGATCGCGCGGCTTCGCTGGCCGCCGGCGCGCGCACTCGCGCGCTCGGCGGCGGGGAGGCGCGCCGGATCGAGGGCGCGCGCCGCGCGCTCGCGGCGACGCTCCGCGAGGGCGCGCCGGTCGAGCACCGCGCGTCGCTCGGCGCGGTCGCGTGGCTCGACGGCATCGCGGACGACGACGCGCGCTCGGCGCTCGGCGCCGCGCAGGTCGGCGAGCTCGAGGCGATCGTGCGGGCGCTCTCTTCCCGGGACCGGCTGCGGCCGCTGCTCGAGCAGGTCGTCGACACGATGGTGCTCTGGACCGGCGTGGAGCGCGGGCTCTTGCTCCTCCGCGCGCCCGACGGGCGGCTCGTCCCGCGGGCGGCGCGGAACCTCGCGCGGCAGGACCTCCGCGGCGAGCAGCTCGAGCTCTCGACCAGCCTCGCGCGGCGGGCGATGTCCGAGCGCGAGGCGATCTGCGCGACGGACGCCTTCGCGCAGGTGGGCGATCTCCACGCGTCGGTCCACGCGCTCGGTCTCCGGAGCGTCCTCGCGGTGCCGCTCGTGGCGCGCGGCGACGTCCTCGGCGTCGTCTACCTCGACGACCGCGTGCGCCGCGGCGCGTTCGGCCCGGGCGAGCTCGCGTGGGTGCGGCTCGTCGCGAGCCAGGCCGCGCTCGCGATCGCCGACGCGCGCGACCAGGCGCTGCTCCGCCGCGCCGTGCGCAAGGCGGAGCGCGCCAACGCGCGCCTCGCGGCCGAGCTCGGGGCGCGCGAGGCCGAGCTCGCGAGCGTGCGCGCGGAGCTCGCCAGCTCCGGCGCCGAGACGCGCTTCCGCTACGACGAGATCGCCGGGCGGAGCGAGCCGATGCGCGCGATGCTCAAGCTCGTCGACCGGGTCACCGCGAGCGACGTCCCGGTCCTGCTCTCCGGCGAGTCGGGCACCGGCAAGGAGCTGGTCGCGCGCGCCATCCACGCCAACGGGCCGCGCGGCGGGCGCGCGTTCGTCAGCGAGAACTGCGGCTCGGTCCCGGAGACGCTGCTCGAGTCGACGCTCTTCGGGCACGTGCGGGGCGCGTTCACGGGCGCCTCGGCGACGCGCGCCGGCCTCTTCGACGTCGCCGACGGCGGCACGCTCTTCCTCGACGAGATCGGCGAGATGCCGCTCTCGATGCAGACGAAGCTGCTCCGCGTCCTGCAGAACGGCGAGGTGCGGCCCGTCGGCGGGGAGCGCTCGCGCACGGTCGACGTCCGGATCATCGGCGCGACGCACCGCGATCTCGAGGCGATGGTGGCCGCGGGGACGTTCCGCGAGGACCTCTTCTACCGGCTCAACGTCGTCGGCATCCGTGTCCCGCCGCTGCGCGAGCGGCGGGAGGACATCCCGTTGCTCGTCAGCCGCTTCGTCGAGAAGTACGCCGCGGGCCGCAAGGTGAAGGTCACGCGCGCGGCGATGGATCGGCTCGCGGTCTTCCCGTGGCCCGGCAACGTCCGGCAGCTCGAGAACGAGATCCGGCGCGCGCTGGTCCTCGCCGACGACCGCATCGACGCGGGCGAGCTCTCCGAGGAGGTCGCCCGCGGGGGCCCCTCGGCCGCGCGCGACGCGGGGCTCGGGCTCAAGGCCCGGGTCGACGCGCTCGAGGCCGAGCTCGTGCGGGACGCGCTCCAGAAGACCGGCGGCAACCAGACCCGCGCCGCCGAGGTCCTCGGGGTCTCGCGTTTCGGCCTACAAAAAATGATGCGGCGCCTCGGGATCAAGGTGAACGCATAGCGGCGCTGGACAGCTGCGCCGAGGCGAAGTAAACACCCTCCACCTTTCGGGGCCGTAGCTCAGCTGGGAGAGCGCATCCATGGCATGGATGAGGTCAGGGGTTCGATCCCCCTCGGCTCCACGAAGAATCCTCGCGACGGTCGCCGCCGCGGCCGCGTGCAACACGGCCAGCCCGGCCAAGGACGCGCCGCACGAGCGCGCCGCCGAGGCCGGCGCCCCGCTCGTCGAGGGCGCGGGGACGAGCCCGGGCGCCGCCGCGGGCGGGAGCGCGGCACCGACCGCGCCGCCGAGCGCGGCGTGCTCCGCGGACGACGACTGCCTGACGTGGTCGTCGTACTGCCAGGACGCGCCGTGCGTCTGCCGCGTCTTCGCGAAGGACGAGCCCCAGCCGCGGTGCCGCGGCGCGGGCACCGTGACCTGCTTCGCCGATCCGTGCATGAACAAGGCGGCCGCCTGTCAGGAGCGCCGCTGCGTCCTGGTGATGGGCGCGACGCGCTGACGCGCTCGTCCGCGCCGCGCTCACGCGCGATCGCGCGGCGCGATCAGCCGAGGCCGAGCTCCTCGATGTAGATCTTCTCGAGCTTCGACTCGCTCCGCGCGAACTGGCTGCGCGCGAAGACGGCGAGGCCGAACGTCATCGCCGCCGCGCGCTTGGCGGCGCCGGGGCGCCTGTCCGGGACGAAGCCGAGCTCCTTGCCCTGCTGGTAGACGCGCCGCTGGACGTGCGCGAGAAAGCCGGGGAGGTGGGCGAGCACGGGGTGGTCTCCGGCGCGCTTCTCGAACGCGCGGACCAGCATCGGCAGGACGCTCATCTGCAGCTCGAGCAGGCCGAAGTACGGCGTCTTGAGCCACGGCTTCTCGGCGAGGAGGCGCCGCGTCTCCTTCTCTCCCCAGGCGATGTGCTCCTCTTCTTCGCGGCACACGAGGCGGAGCTTCTTCTTGATCAGCGGGACGCGCGGATCGGAGTCGGGCAGCGTCTGGAGCAAGAGGTCCTTGAAGATGTCGAGGACCATCCCTTCGCCGATGGCGTGCTCCATGAGCACCTTCAGCGGGTAGTAGTTGTTGTGCGCCGACAGGAGCTTCACGACCCAGTGCGCCGGCACCGGCTTCATCTCGAGCGTGCGGAAGATGTCCGCGAAGAGCTGGAGGTGCGACAGCTCTTGCTTGGCCTGCCGCACGTAGAAGCGCGCGGCCTCGAGCGAGCCCGCGGCGTAGAGCGACTTCCCGCAATAGACGCCGGTCGCTTCGCCGAAGAGCGCCTGCGACAGGATGAAGCGGACGATCTCGCGATCGCCGGGCTTGTCGAGGTCGAAGCAGGCGCCGCCGAAGTCGTAGTCCGGATCGCCCGTGCGCGTGATCTCGGCCCCGGGGCCGGCGCCGCTGAGGTGGCCATCGCCCTGTGTCATGCGGGAGTTCTAGCCGAAGGCGCCGGGCAGTTCGAGCCCGGGCGCTCGCCGCGCGACCCGGGGCTGCGCGGCCGCGCGCGCGTCGCGCCTCGGCGTGTCGCGCCGAGGCGCGACGCGTGTGCGCCGCGCACGCCGATTCGGCCCGTGCCCACCGATGGATCGCCGGGCCTCCACGCGGCCGGCTCGCCGCCCGGCGCCTCAGAGCTCGGCGGGCGGCGGGCAGTGGTCCGTGGTCAGGATCTCCGCGTCGGGAGGGGGGCTCGCCTGCGCGGCCATCGCCACGCCGAAGCAGCCGAACGCCCCGGCCATCAGCAAACCGACGAGGAGGAACGCCCAGAACGGAGCGTCCCGTCGTGCGCTGCGGATCATCGTCGACGTCTCCATGGTTGCGCGTGCCCTGGGGCGGCGGCCGGGAGGCCGGCACCTCGACCGACCAGGCGTGCAACGCGCGGTCCATGGTGGATTCCTCAGGAGAGGAATCGCGCGCGGAGCGCCGGCGTCGGCACGCGGCACGTCTCCGACTTGCCGAACCAGCGGTACCGGTTCCGCGCGATCCAGCGGTACACGAGATCGCGCAGCGGCCGCGGCACGACGAGGAGCGCGACGAGCCACCGGTGAGGCGCGCGCAGGTGCCGGGCGATCCGGAGGGCGGCCGTCGAGTGGGTGTAGCCCCGCGGGCCGTCGACGAGCACGACGGAGTCGGGATCGCCCTCGCCGGTCGCCCCGCCGACGAGCCGCCGCGCCTCGTCGCGGCCGAACGCGTCTTCGAGGAGCGCGCGGGCGACGTCCGACTGCAGGGGGGCGAAGCGAAGGCTCGCCGAGCGCTCGTGATCGACGATGAACTGGATCGTGCCGTTGCAGAGGTTGCAGAGGCCGTCGAACAGCACGACCGGCCCGCGGGGGACGCGCGCCGCCTCGCCGTCGCGCGCGCTCGCGGGCTCGCTCCGCCCCGGGTCGCTCGGCTCCTCCGTCCGGTCCGCTCCCACCGCCGGAGGCGCAGCGGGGTCGCGAACCTCGGGCTCGTCCATGCGCGTCATCTTAGGGCCCCGCCGGGCGGCCGCAAGGCGTCACGGCCGCTCGCGGCGGGGGACCACGAGCGTGCGCTCTTCGAAGACGATCGGGAGCGCGCGCAGCGGCGTGAAGGCGTTGTCCTCTTCCCCGTAGACGACCGCGACGTGGATGGCGGGCATCGCGCCGACGATCTCGCCGTAGCTCGTCGGCCAGTCCGAGCCGACGGCCGCGCCGTAGACGACGCCGGCGACGTTCGCGAGGTTGCTCGCGTAGCCCGGGCGCGCGTTGCTGATCACGTCGAGGAACTTCGTCCCCCTCGGATCGCTCGCGGCTCCGTTCACCGCGCGCCGGCGATCGGTCATCGACGCGTCGACGAGCGCGAAGGTGTCGCACGCGTTGAGCAGCACGAGCTGGTACTTGCCCGGCGCGACCGTGCCCTTCCGCCCGAGGGCGTTCGTGTTCGCGCCGAGGCGGGCGTGGCCGTTGAACAGGACGAGGTCGGCGCGCTCGCTGAGCGCGTCGTAGCGCTCGTCGAAGTCGGCGCCGGCTTCGTCGATCGACTCGACGACGAGCGCGTCGACCCGGACGTCGCGGAGCCGGCCGCCGTTCATCACCCTGCCGGTGAGCGTCGCGTCGCGGAGGATCGAGCTCGTCGCGCGGTTCTCGCGGACCGAGGCGCCCTCGAGCGCGCCGGCGGCGTCGTCGAGGAACCGCTGCGCCTCGGTGTAGCCCCAGTCGTCGGGCTCGTTCGCCGCGATGATCGTGAAGAGGGCGATCACGTCGAGGCGATAGTCGGCCCACATCAGGCCGTACTCCGGGTACCTGCGCTCCGCCTCGGCGTACGTGCCGACCGCGGCGACCGGGCGAACGACGTCGGCGTCGGCGAGGAGACAGGTCGCGGCTCCGGGGCGGAAGTCGTGCCAGAAGTTCTCCCGGCCGTGCTCGCTCCTGCCGCACGGGCCGTCGTACCTCTCGTCGAAGGCGGCGAGCGCGCCGGCGTCTCGCGGGAGGACGAGCGTGTAGCTCGTCGGCGGGGCGGCCCCCCTCGGCCAGGCGACGGGGAGCGACGCTCGGTAGGCGACGCGCCGGCGATCGCCGTCGCGCGATTCGGTGACGTCCGAGAGGACGACGTTGCCGATCTGTCCGCTGGCGTCGCTGGACGTCCTGAGGCCCCCGAACGCGTAGAGGAGCTGTTGGACGACGGCGTCGCGCACGTCGGTCGACGCGTCGGCGACGACCTCGCCGTCGAACTGGAAGTCGAGGATCTCGGCCTCTCGGGTCGTGATCGCGCCGGCGCTGGCGCCGGTGGGGGGGGCGGCTTCGGAGGAGACCCGAGAGCAGGACGCGAGCGAAGCGGGGACCGCGGCGAGCACGAGCGTCGCCGGCAGGACGGACGGGTGGCGCATGGCATCTCCGACGGTCACGCGCGGCGACCGCTCGAGGCGAGGGCGAGGGTGAACGGGCGACGCGGCGCCGCCGAGGCCGCCGCGTGCACACCGTGCGAGCGGTCTCGGCGCGCCGCGGCCGAGGTCGTGAGGTCAGGGGACGGTCGCGACGGGACGGTGCCGCCCGATCTCGCGGAGCCGAGCCGTGTCGACCGCGAGGTAAAGGCCCGCGAGCGCGACGACGATGTAGACGATCCGGCTCAGCGTCGTCATGTCGCCGAAGATCGCCGTCACCAGGTTGAAGTTGAAGAGCCCGACGAGGCCCCAGTTGAGGGCGCCGATCACGACGAGCGCTATCGCGGCCCACGTGATGCCCGAGAGGTTGCGATGTTCAGCCATTGGACGTTCCTCCGCTCGCGGCCCGCTGCGAGTCGTGTTCCATCGACGCGCGGCCTCGGCCCATGCGCCGGCGTGGGCTCAGCCGGCGCGGAGGTCCGGCGTCGGTTCGTCCGCGGCGCGCGCGCCGGGTTTACGGGAGGCGCGCCTGCCGTGCTTCCGCGGGCGAAGACGTGCGCTCGGTCTGTCCGACGAGCTCCTCCGGCTGGAGCTCGGACGTGTGGATCCGCACCTGCGCGGGCGGCGCGGGACCGACGTCGACGCGCTGGCGCGGCGCCTCCGCGGCGAGATCCCGGCGCGCGCCGTCCGCCGAACGCCGGGCCCACCGGCGCAGCGCCAGGCGGAGCAGCGCCCCCTTGTGCCACGTCACGACGAGGAGCGCCGCGAGCGCGCCGAACATGACGACGGGGACGGCGCGCCCCGCATGAAGCTGACCCAGCACGACCGGGACGAGGATCCAGCCGAGCCCCCAGAGCACCCAGAGCAGACGGCGCAGGCTCTTCACGAGCTCGTCTTCCCGCGCGTCGTCGCGCGGAGCCGCGCTCGGCGCGTGGCCCGGGGCGGGGTACCACGCGTGTGGCGGGTACGACGCGTGGGGCGGCGGGGACGACGCCGAACCGCGCGGGGGAGGCGTGAGCTCGGCCCCTCGGTGTCGGATCCCGTCGAGGGCGGCGCCGAGGCTCGACGCTCGGCGGTCCGGGTCGGGCTCGACCATCTGCTCGAGCGACGTCAGCAGCGCCGGGCTCACGCGCCCGCCGAGCGCCGCGCGGACGTCGACGCGCAGCCCCTGATGCGGGAGCGTCTCCGGCTCGACGCCCGTGAGCGACGCGAGCGCGGTCGCGCCCACGGCGTAGACGTCCGTCGCGGGCTCTGCGCGGCCCTGGAGCTGCTCCGGAGCCATGAACCCGAGCGTGCCGACCACGGTGCTGCCCCCCTTCTGCCGGAGCAAGAGCTCGCTGACCGCGCCGAAGTCCACGAGCACGTACGAGCCGTTCGGTCGGCGCACGACGTTGCGCGGCTTGATGTCCCGATGGACGATCGGCGACGCGCGTCCGTGGAGGTAGGTGAGGGCGCGGTCGGCGTCGGCGAGGAAGCGGCGGACCTCGTCCTCCGGGAGCGGGCCCGAGCGCCGGCGGATCGCCTCGAGCGTCTCGCCTTCGACCTTCTCCATCACGAGGTAGAGCGCGCCGTCTTCCTCGAAGTGCTCCACGTAGCGGGGGACGAGCGGATGGTCGAGCGTCGACAGGACGCGCGCTTCGCGCTCCGCGAGCTCGACGTCCTTCCAGCCGCGCGCCCCCCGGACGTCGAAGCGCTTGATCGCGACGGGCCGGCCGTCCGACGTCGTCGCGTCGTAGGTCACGCCCTGGGCGCCCTCGCCGAGCGTCCCGCGAACGACGTACCGACCGCCTCCCAGCGCGCGCCCCGACTCCATGATCCTGTCTTACCATCGTTCCGACGCGCGGTCGTCCAGACGTGCGCGTGGAGCTGTCCGGCGCGCAACCGAGGCTCGGCCCGCCGCGCTCGTCGCGCCGCTCGCTCCTCGCGCCGCGACCGCGGGCTCGGCGAGCGCCGCGGGCCTCCGGGTCACGCTTCGCGGCGGCGCAATTTCGAAGCGACGGCGCGGCCCTTGATGCCCTGCTTCGGCGCGCCGATCCAGTTGGCCATCTGCTTCGGATCGAAGACGGGCTTCTGCATCGCTCTGGACGTACTCGTTGTCCGCGTCCGACGGGAGCCACTCGTCCTTCTTGGCCTCCCACTGCTCCGCGGTGAGCAGGTTGCCCGCCGGATCGAAGTGGACGCCCGAGTAGATGCCGATGTGGCGGTGGAAGCGCCGGCTCGGGAGCTTCAGCGTGAACGGGATCCCGTGCGCCGCGATGGTGCGGTTCCACTTGTCGACGCCGCGCTGGCAGTCGTCGACGTACGCGTCGCGGAGGACCTCGTTCATCGCGTTGCGGAGCGCGACGTCCTCGCGCACGATCTTGCCGTCCTTGACGACGTCCATCGCGTAGGAGCTGTCGAGCGCCTTGTGGTCCTCGAACTGGTCTTCCTTCGCGCGGCCCTTCATGCCGGTCGCGAAGTAGGTCGCCGCGTTCGAGCTGATCTCGCCCCCGAAGAGGTCGAGCGAGAGCGAGTACCAGAGGTTCAGGTACTTCTGCATCGTCGGCAGATCGATGAGGCCGGCCGCGCGCACCTGGTCGACGTGGTCGAGCTTCTTCTCCGCCATCTGCTGGGCGGTGCGGTCGACGACGCGCAGCACGCCCGTCTCGCCGACGAACATGTGGTGCGCCTCCTCCGTGAGCATGAAGCGCGTGGTGCGCGAGAGCGGATCGAACGCGCTCTCGGCGAGCGCGAGGAGCTGGAACTTGCCGTCGCGGTCGGTGAAGAACGTGAACATGAAGAAGGAGAGCCAGTCGGTGCACGGCTCGTTGAACGCGCCGAGGATGCGCGGCTTGTCCGGATCGCCCGAGCGTCGCTGGAGGAGCGCCTCGGCCTCCTCGCGGCCGTCGCGGCCGAAGTACGTGTGGAGCAGGTAGACCATCGCCCAGAGGTGCCGGCCCTCCTCGACGTTCACCTGGAACAGGTTGCGGAGGTCGTAGACGCTCGGGCAGGAGTGCCCGAGCATGCGCTGCTGCTCGACGCTCGCCGGCTCGGTGTCGCCCTGGGTCACGATGATGCGGCGGAGCGCGTTGCGGTGCTCGCCCGGCACCTCCTTCCACGCGGGCTCGCCCATGTGGTCGCCGAAGCCGATCTTCCGGTCGGGGACCGGGTCGGCGAGGAAGATGCCCCAGCGGTAGTCGGGCATCTTCACGTAGTCGAAGTTCGCCCAGCCCTCGCTCGTGACGCTGACGGCGGTGCGGAGGAAGACGTCGTCCTTCTGGAAGCCGAACGGCCCCATCTCGTTCCACCACGAGAGGAAATTCGGCTGCCACGCCTCGAGCGCCCGCTGCAGACGCTTGTCGCTCGAGAGGTCGACGTTGTTCGGGATCTTCGTGTCGTTGACGACGGTGGACATGGGCCTCTCTCGTGGTTCAGGTGCGCTGCCAGTTGAACTCGGGACGCTCCGGCTTGCCGTAGAGCGTGAGCGCGCCGCGCTCGCCGACGGCGTTCGGGCGCTGGAAGATCCAGTTCTGCCAGGCCGAGAGGCGACCGAAGATCTTCGTCTCCATCGTCTCGGGGCCGGCGAAGCGGAGCGAGGCCTCCATGCCGGTCATCGCGTCGGGCGACATCGCCGCGCGCTCCTCGAACGCGATGCGGATCTCGTCGTCCCAGTCGAGATCGTCGGGCGCGAACGTCACGAGCCCGGCCTTCACCGCGTCGCGGGTGCCGAGCGCGCCCTCCTCGAGGACGCGCGCGACGCGCTCGGGCTCCTTGAGGAAGCGCGTCTGGAGGCGCGAGAGGCCGTTGGCCATCGGGAGGAGGCCGGCGTTCATCGGCGAGGTCGCGACCGAGACGTCCTCGTCGTCGCTGTCCTTCATGTAGACGCGGTCGGCAGCGAGCCCGAGCTCGAGGAGGCTGCCGACGAAGCACGAGCCGGGCGTGACGAGCGCGAAGAAGCTCTTCGCCGTCAGGTCCATCCGCTTCAGCACGCGCTTCATGAGCAGCGTGACCTCGCGGACGAGGCCGTCGTCCTGGTGCTTGGCGAGCATCGCGTCGACGGCGAGGACGGCCTCCGGAGCGCCCGCGGTCTCGACCGACACGACGCCGACGAGGGGCTGGTTGAAGCGGAGCTCGAGGAGCGCGTCGTCGAGCTCGCGGAACGCCTGGATCGCCCACGCCGACGCGCCGGCCTTCGCGAGCTCCTCGGGCGTCTCGGGCTGCTTCGTCGACGGCGCCCTCACCGTCAGGCGCGCGGTGCGGAGCTTCGGCGTGAGCTCGAGGGTCACGTACTGGTACTCGATCTTCTGCTCGTCGCCGGAGGGGGAGGCGCTGCGTTGGGCCTCGAGCGGTCCGAGCTTCACGGCGGGGAAGGCCTTGCGCTTCGAGCGGCCGACCAGCGCCTCGACGCGGCGCCTGGTGACCTCGTCGAGCTTCGCCTTGGGTGGGGCCTCGTCGACGAGGCCCCACTCCACCGAGCGCTTGCCGCGCACGCCTTCGGCGATCGTCGAGAACGCGTCGGCGAGATCCCGCCGGATCTTGCGCTTGTCGACGAGGCGCGTGAGCCCGCCGGTGCCGGGGAGGACCGCGAGGAGCGGGGCCTCCGGGAAGCTCACCGCGCTCGAGCCGTCGTCGGCGAGGACGATCTCGTCGCACGCGATCGCCAGCTCGTAGCCGCCGCCGGAGGCGGTGCCGTTCAGCGACGCGAGGCTCGGGACGCCGCTCTCCGCGCTCAGCTCCTCGAGGTAGAGGCGGGTCTCGTTGGTGAACTTGCAGAAGTTCACCTTGAAGCCGTGGGTCGAGCTGCCGAGCATGTAGATGTTCGCGCCGGAGCAGAAGATGCGGTCCTTCGCGCTCGTGACGACGAGCGCGCGCACCTCGGGGTGCTCGAAGCGGATCCGCTGGAGCGCGTCGGCGAGCTCGATGTCGACGCCGAGGTCGTACGAGTTCAGCTTGAGCGGGTAGCCGGGGCGCATGCCGCGGTCCTCCTTCACGTCCATGACGAGGCGCGCGACCTTGCCGCCGTGCTCGGCGGGGAAGTCGAGCCTCCAGTGGACGTAGCGATCCGGGTGCGTCTCGAAGCGCACGGGCTCCGTGGGGGTGTTGGTCTCGGCCATCGTCCGGATGGTCTACGCCGGGACACGGGCGCCGGCAAGTAGTATAGTGCACTCAGCGAGGCGATGACGCAATATAGTGCATCAAGGTCGAGCGGCGCGCGGCCCCGGGCGACGAAGAGCGCGGGCGACCGGCGCGCGCGGCTGCTCGAGGGGCTCGGCGCGGCCGTCCGGGCGCTCAGGACCGAGCGCGCGCTGACGCTCCGCGCGCTGGCGAAGCTCGCGGGGGTGAGCGAGCGCTTCCTGGTCCAGCTCGAGGCGGGGGAGGGGAACATCTCGGTGGCGCGCCTCGAGGACGTCGCCGAGGCGCTGGGCACGACCGGCGCGGAGCTCCTCGCGCAGGCGTCGCGGCCGCAGCCGAAGGACGGGAGCCGGTCGGTGATCGCGCTGGTGGGGCTCCGCGGCGCGGGCAAGAGCTCCATCGGCGCCTCGGTCGCCGCGCGCCTCGGCGTCCCGTTCGTCGAGCTCGACGAGGCGATCGTCCGCGAGGCGCAGATGACGCTCTCGACGATCTTCGAGATCCACGGCGAGGCCTACTACCGCCAGATGGAGCGCGACGTGCTGCGCCGCCTGCTCGACGCCGGCAAGCCCGCGGTGATCGCGACCGGCGGCTCGATCGTCACCGACGCCGAGACGTGGGGCCTGCTCCGGAGCCGCGCGCGCACGATCTGGCTCAAGGCGACGCCGCGCGCGCACTGGGATCGCGTCGTCGCGCAGGGCGACGTCCGGCCGATGCGCGGTCGTCCCCGCGCGATGAACGAGCTCCGCCATCTCCTGGCCGCGCGGACGCCGCTCTACGAGCAGGCGACGACGTCGCTCGACACCTCGGGCCGAACGGTGAGCGACGTCGTCGAGCGGATCGTCGCGCTGGCCCCCGCCTGACGCCGCTCGGCGGCTGCGCTCCTGTGGCGCCGCGTCAGCGCGTGCTCGCGTGGCGCGGCTGGAACGTCCCGCCGCCGCGCGCGATCAGCGCGCGCGTGGACTCGCTCAACCCGACGACGTCCACGAACGTCGTCCCGTCGAAGCGGTTGTCGCCGAAGACGGTGTCCGCGAAGTCGACGCCGCGGAGGTCGCAGAGCACGAACCGCGCGCCCCTCAGATCCGCTCCCGCGAGGTTGCACCGGACGAGCAGCGTCCGGTCGAACCGCGCGCCGCGCAGGTCGGCCCCCGAGAGGTCGAGGCCGTCGAGCTCGCGGTTCGAGAACGACTCGCCGCGCAGGGCGGACTTCTCTTCGGTGGTCAGGATGCGTTCGAAGGTGTGGCTCGGCGCGTCTTCCATACCGCTCTCTTCTTCCTTTCTCGTGGGTTCGTGGCGCGCCCGTTCGCGGCGCGCGGCCGGATCAGTCGGTGAAGGGGAGCTCCCTCTCGGATTTCGGCGGCACCCGCGGGTCGGCCCCGCGGAGCAGCGCGAGCTCGAGCCCGCCGGCGCCGCCGCAGCGGAGCAGCGACCCCTCCGCGAGCCGGAGCCACGGCTCGTCGGTCAGCGGCTCCGAGGCGACCACGAGGGCCAGCGAGCGCCCGCGCCCGGCGCGCTCCACGAGGTGGAGCGCGCCGTCGAGGCAGTGCGCGTAGAGCGCCTCGCCGTCGGAGAGCAGGAGGTTCCCGGTCCCCGCCCGGCGCTCGACGAGGTCCGCCGTCGCGTCGCGCAGCGCCGCGTCCACGTCGGCGGTCGGTCCGCCGCCGGTGACGCCGGCGTCGTCCAGACGCGAGAGGAGGTGCGCGAACAGGAGCTCGCTGCCCGTGTCGCCCTCGCACTCGCGCGCGCGCTCGCGCGAGATCGCGGATCGGAGCCGCGCGCGATCGCCGAGCGTCCCGTCGTGAGCGAACACCCATCGACCGCGACGGAACGGGTGGGCGCTCACGACCGGGGAGGCGGAGCGGGAGCGGACGTGCGCCACGAGGACGTTGCCGCGCAGCCGCGGGGCGAGCGAGGCGAAGCTCTCCTCGCCTGTCGCGCCGAGCGCGTGCCGCTCCACCGACCAGTCGCGCGTCGCGCGATCGTAGACGGCCGCTCCCCATCCGTCGGGCTGGACGCTCGAGAGCGACGCCAGGCTGCGCGGCGCCGAGAAGAGGCTCCGCTCGAACGGGAGGGCGTCGGTGGAGATGATCCCGAGGACGCGCATGATCGCGCGCGTCATGCAGCCGGGATGCCACGCCGGCGTTCGGCGCGATCGCGCCCGCGCCGCCCCGATCTTCGCCTCGGGCGCGCTTGACGACGACAATTTGACGTGGTTCTGGAGGTGGCGCGATGAAACGCAGGCCCGACGTCGCCCCCGAGCCGATCATGCTGTCGCCCTCGATGCGCGAGCTCGACCGCATGGTCCGCGCGGTCGCCCCGAAGGACGTGGTCGTGACGCTCATCGGCGAGAGCGGCTCCGGCAAGGAGGTGGTCGGGCGCCGGATCCACGAGCTGTCGAAGCGCCGAGCAGGGCCGTTCGTGCCGATCAACTGCGCGGCGATCCCGGAGTCGCTCTTCGAGAGCGAGCTGTTCGGTCACGAGCGCGGGGCCTTCACCGGGGCGACGGAGCGGGTGCGCGGGAAGGTCGAAGCGTCGTCGGGCGGCACGCTCTTCCTCGACGAGCTCGGCGAGCTCCCGCTCGCGATGCAGGCCAAGCTCCTCCGCTTCCTCGAGAACCGCCGGTTCATGCGGGTCGGAGGGAGCACCAAGGTCAGCGTCGACACCCGGCTCGTCTGCGCGACGCTCCGTCCCCTCGAGCTCGAGGTCCAGGCGGGGCGGTTTCGGCCGGACCTCTACTACCGCATCGAGGGCATCACGCTCCAGCTCCCGCCGCTCCGGGAGCGCCCCGCCGACATCGCGCCGCTCGCGCACCAGTTCATCGCCGAGCTCTCGGCGTTCCACGGCGTGAAGCCGCCGAAGCTGGGGCGCACCGCGCTCGCCGTCCTTCAGCGCTACGGCTGGCCGGGCAACGTCCGGCAGCTTCGCAACGCGATGGAGCGCACGTGCCTGCTCCGGCCGGGCTTGCCCGTCCGCGTCCAGGATCTCCCGCGCGCGCTGCAAGCGAGCGCGGCGACGTCGAGCGAACCGTCGAGCAAGCCGCGCACGCTCGAGGTCTCGCTGGATCAGCCGCTCGACCGCACCGTGCATCGGCTCCTCCTCGCCGCCCTCGAGGTCGAGGGAGGGAACCGCTCCCGCGCCGCGCGGCGGCTCGGCGTGAGCCTCCGGACGGTGCAGCGGCACCTGGCGCGCTCGGAGAAGCCGTCGTAGCCGGGCCGGGGCGCCGGCCCGCGACCACGTCGATTTGACGCGATCGTCGGCCGAGGCCGGCGTTCCTCGGCCGACTTCGGCCCGGAGGTGGCGCGTGAACGCGGTAAAAATAGGCGATCCTGGCGACCTGGATACGACAACTTGACGTGACGAGCTCGGGCCGATTCGGAGGCGGGGACGCCGCGACGGCTCACGAAGCGGCCTCGCGGCGCGGCGGGTCGAGCGAGGGAGCGGCGCCGCTCCGCCGCGCGCGCGCGAACCTACGTCAACCTGGCGCGCAGACGCCGCGGACGGGCTCCCGCG